>DXJM01000364.1 GCA_019057355.1 Promethearchaeota archaeon
AAAATAGTTATGAACTAAAATGCAATGAAAGACATAAATTTAAAAAGAGGAAAAGGTAAAGCCAACATCCAAAAGCGAATCTTAAGAGCCAATATTATTTTAATATTGATTCCGATGATTATTCTTGCAATAATTATTTTTTCAGGAATTGGGATTTTGGGTCAAACAATTGGAACGGGTGGAAGCGAAAGTCTCAAGAATGAAGGTTTAAAGTCTCTCCAAACCAAATCTCAAGATATTGCAAATTATGTCAATAATTCCTTTTCACAATTATCTGTTGATTTAGAAAGACTAGTACAATATAATGAAGATCTTTTCGATGAAAAAATAAACATTACAGGAACAAGGGTTTCTTATCATCAAACTGGATCACCAGTTACAATCTATTCTGACAGATATCAAAAATCCATCAATACGAGTTATTCTGATTATGTCAATATTACAACGATTACTCCTGAAATGGAAGAGCTTATAAATTCTTCAGCTTACATGGATTATATCTGTGAATCTATCTATGGTAGTAATTCATTCTATGTGGACATCTACATGGTGTATGAAAAAAATTTTTCTCGCGTTTTTCCCTATATAAATGATTCGCGACCATTAGATCAAAATCTTACTGAAAGTGCTTGGTATGGTTTCGCGAAGAGTTTGAATGGACAGATTTATTACGGGGTGAACCAATCATTAGTTGGTCCCTCATTGTTGCTTGCAAAGGCCATTTATTCTAAAAATAATTTTATCGGGTGCGTGGCTATAAAAATTGAATTGACTTCATTACGATCCTTATTTAATTCCACAACAATACAAGAAACAGGGTATCCAATCTTGATAAATGAAAATGGTGAAGCGATCATCCATCCACTTCTTGGTCTTGATGAATTGAATGATTCTTTAACAACTCTTGAATCAAATGATGCTAAATTCCAAGCAATTGTTGCAGATATCCTATCAGGTACGGTGGGAATAGATAATTATGTTAAAAATGGAATAAAAATGGATATTGCTTACGCTCCTATTGGTAAAGGAGGATTTACTGTTGCCTCAATCGTTCCTGAGGTAGAATTAACGGAAGCAGGGGCATCCTTGATAAATACAATAGCTGCAACTAGCGCGCCAATGATTATCGCTTTTATTGTAATACTTTCAATATTGATTATCGTGATTTTATTTGGTGTATTGAGAATGTCTAAAAGGATAACGAGTCCCATCACCCAATTAACCACATCTATTGATAATATGGTTAGGGGAGATTTAACAAAAGAAATTCCGCTTGATAAAAAAAATAGGAAAAATGAAATAGGTGTTCTCGCACAATCGTTTCAAGCCTTACTAATTACAATGAGATTGGGTAATCAAAGTTACTATGAAGGAGATATTTATCTAGCATATAAGAACTATGCCGCTGCCCTGAAATTATTCGATACTACAAAAAATATAAAAGGACAAGGTATTTGTTGGAATAATTTAGGAAACATTTTCAGGACATGGGGTGAGTTCGAAAAAGCTAAGGAAGCATATGATAAATCAATAGTTATAGCTAAAGATGTTAACGATTTAGCAGGATTGAGCTCTAGGTTGAATAATCGTGCTCTATTATATTTATCTGAAGGCAACTGGGATAATTCATTTAACGATTTTAACGAGGCAATAAGAATTGATGAAGAAATGGGGGTTAAAGATCGCATCGCTGTTCGAAAACGTAATATCGGGGTTTTATACCTTCTGAAAGGAGATCATGACATTTCAAGACAATATCTCGATGAAGCTTTTAAAATGGATCAAGATTTGGACATTCAAACGAGTTTAGCCGAAGATCACTTTCAATTAGGAAGATTGGATTACATCCAAAAAAGAACAGATTCTGCAATTAACCATCTTGAATCGGCATTGAAGATATCCCAAGAATTTGGAAACGTGCCCTTGATGATAAATGTCTTGAAAATTTTAATAGAAATTTATGATCAACAGGATAACACTGTTTTACTTCATAAAGCAGAAGCTCAATTGGCAAAACTAGGAGATAATATCATTCGAAAGAAAGACGTGATCTTTGTAATCGATCAATCAGGAAGCATGGAGGAACAAAACAAGATGGGTGCGGCCAAAAAAGGAGCAAGAGAAATCTTTGAATCCGTCATTAATCCTAACGATAGAATTGCGCTCATAGGGTTTCACTCTAAAATTGAATATATCCTGCCTTTGACGTTAAAAAGCGGGAATGTTAGTAACATTCAAGATGTAATCAAGCGCTTGAGACATACGCCTTATCAAACCATGTTTTATGATGCATTGGGCACGGCTATCGCGATGCTTCAAAATTCACCCCCTGAAAACCAAAAATGGATCGTGGCTTTAACTGATGGGCTCGATAATTGCAGTAGTAAGTATCATCCGGGTACCATTGCCAAACTCATTAAATCTTTAAATTACCCCTTAAATATCATATTAATAGGGGTGGGTAAAGAATTAAGAGAGGTTTATAATGAAATGAATATCATCGTGAGTGCTTCAATTAGGGGCAAATACATTCCAATCTATTCAGAAGCCAGGGTTTCAAAATCTATTGAAGAAGCTTTCATGAGAGTAAAAGAAATAATGGCATCATCTGAAATAGAAGGGTTTATACCAGAGGAGAAATAGGAGGTAATGAAAATGAAATTAAAAGTGGGTGAAAAATTAGGTATAAGGGACCTGATTTTGTTGAGTTTTACGGTATTTTGCGTGATCTCATTAGGTTCCGTTGCAATTACTAGTGGAATTTTTATGGGCGTTATGGGGAACGTAACTGGGATTCAAACGACAAGTGCTCTAGAATCAGAAGTAAGAGTTGACATGCAATCTCAGACGGAGAATTATGCGCTCATCATTGAATCACAGTTGGAGCAGGTAACAAGAGATATCAACGGGCTCGCAAGTATGATCGCTAACCTTTTTCAAGAACCATTCGAGTTCGGGCATAGAGACTCCTATTATCACGTGGACACGCTCCCTGCAGGAACAGTACTTCTCAATGGATCGACTTTAGGAGCTGATACAAATTACACAGACAACATTCCTCCCGATGCGGTCTGGGATCCCGTATTAGAGCTCGATGCATCATATAATTATTCCCATTATTTGATATATAAAGATACGTATGAAGCAATGGGAAATGACGAATATAATTTAACGGGAATCCATGGTCTTTATATCAATAGAACGGCCCATTTGGATCCCTTGATGAGGGAATTACTATTAAATACCGAACATTATTCATGGATTTATGTTGAATTTGAAATAGGAATTCAAAGAACCTTCCCTTGGACGGGTGTTGATCTTACAGTTTTTGGTCCTGAATGGCATGATTATAAGGATGATCCATGGTACGTGGATGCAATAGCTGCTAATGGAGATATTGTCTGGACTGCTCCATATTTGGATCCTTTTATTGGATGGATTGTTACAATTTCGAGGGCCGTTTATAATGGGACTGATATTATCGGAGTCATAGGAATTGATTTTACTCTTGACTCAATAACTCAAACCGTAGGTAATATCCAAGTATTTACTACAGGTTATGGGTTCTTGATCGATGAAGATGGATGGGTCATCTCCCACCCAAAGGTGGAATTTGATCCCGGAAACGAAGATCCTACCGATATTATTGATATCGAGCCATTATCGGCGATGCTAATTGATGATATGAAGAACGGTAAATCTGGATTTGCCAAAATATCGAAAAACGGTAAGAATTATTATCTTAGCTATGAACCAATTCCATTGTCAAGCTACGTTTTAGGATTAATGGTGCCAGAAGAAGAGATCTTTGCTCCCGTAAGGGCCCTTCAAGCGCAAATTACGGCAAATTATATTATTCAATTAGTTGTAATAATTCTAATTATTATAGCTATCATTGTTCTATCCATTATAATTGGGAGAAAAATAGCGGACACGATCGTGCGACCAATTAGAAGGTTAACTGATTTAGCTCTTGAATTATCAACTGAAGACATACATAAAACAACGCTGGAAAAATCAGGAGCTCTTGAAGAATTAGATGATTTAATTGGAAAAGACGATGAAATTGGTGGCCTTTCTCGTTCATTTAAGAATTTAATCATGATGGTTCGAGATGAAACCATTTCAGAGGGAAAGAAGATAAATGAACCCAAGAATTCTCAGAACTAATGTATTATTGGATGATTTATATAATTAACTACCTTTTTTTTTAATATTATTAATAGTAAATATAGAACTAATATGAATAGAAAACTAAAACAATCATTTGAAAATACCGCTTCCAATGAAGAAAAATTCAATATCATTACAGAAAATTTGGGAAAATAAATTCAAGAAAGATGTATATTCATGTGCTATAGCTGATTTAATCGGTGATCCCCTCCCAGAAATAATTGGATGTTCGTTCGATGAAACAATGAGAATTTACAATCTTCAAGGGAAGCAAGTAATGTCAAGTGAGTTTTCCCCCGAAATTACTAGTCTCATCCTTGCTCGTATTACACAGGATGATGAAACCGAACTTGTTTCGGGAGATATTAAAGGTAATCTCCGAGTGATGAGCAAGCAAGGAAGATTATTGTGGAATGTAAAATTGAAATCAGCAATTATTTGTATAGACGTGGGTGATTTTACCAAAAACGGAAAAAATGAAATTATCGTTGGACTTCAAAATAAAAAAATTATAATCGTTAACAATCAAGGAGAAGTGACGGAGTCTTTCATGCTACCTGAAATGGCAAATGATTGCACGATACTCAATAATTCAGGATCGTTATTGGGAAACTTAATAGTACTATTAAAATCAGGAGGAATCATTAATTATGACAAAAAAGGCCGTTGGCAAGAAATATTTCAGTTAGATGATAATCCCACTGCATTAAAATCCTTGTTCATTAACGATACCCCATACTTCTTGATAGGAAACAAGGTGGGAAGTTTAAAAATCGTTGATTTAGATGGTTACATCCTTGGAGAGATTCAATTAGGAGAAAAGATACGATGTATAAACTGCATGATGCAAATCTCTGCAAATGAAGATTATAATTACATTACTGCTGCAGCTAGTAATGTGTTATACCTGATCAGATATAAGATATCCAAAATCTTAATAGAGGTAAAATCGATAAAAAAGGAAAAAATAAAAATACAAAAACCTGAAATGAAGTCCGATGTTATTATAGCAGATGTAAAAACCGACTTGAAACGTGAAATTATCCCTGAACTTATAAATACTAAGGACGATTTTATTCATGGAAAAACGCCAATTGAAGCATTAGAAAAACAGGAAATGGTGAAAGTCACTCGAGGTGGTCAAATTGAAGGTGATAGATACATATTTAAGATTAAGGTTATAAATGAGAGAGATTATAATATAACAGATGTAAACATCCAAATTTTATCATATCCCTCTGATAGTATAACATTATATCAAGGAAAAAGAGATAAACAATTGTCAGAAAGGAGCGTGGATCGTATAAAAATAAATAAAATTACCAAGGGTGGATTTGTAAGTCCAAGCTTTATATTCGTCCCTAAATCAGATTGCATTAAAGGTGTTATTCAGGCAGTAGTAAATTATATTGATGAAAAAGATCAAGTTAAAACGATAATAGTCTCTCCCTATGATATTAGAGTCATATGTGGTTTATTAAAACCTAAACCGATTACTCTTGAAGAATTTGAGAGATTTTCTCATGATCTTATTAATTTCGAAAAAGTTGGAGAGGAACTTGAGGTTTTAATTAACCCCAATTTATTGTATGAAAAATTACTTGTTTTATTAAAAAAAAAAATTTTGCTATTGTTGATAATGAAAAGCAGGCAATTGGGGGGAATTTTTTTGGGATATTAAAGGCTTTTGCTGAAGGATCATTTTCTAAAAACTCTTTAGGCCTTCAGATTACAATCTCAGGGGACCGTAGGGAGAATCACTCCATTTTAAAAATTGAGACTTTTACAAAAGATAAAGAAATGAGTCCCGCTTTAATTGCAGAAATTCAAGATATTTTATATCCTAGAAATTGTAATGAATGTGGAGAACCCATCCCTAATGAATTAATAAAAAGATTCTTGAAAGGAGAACAGGTTTTTTGCGAAGATTGCGGTTCTCCACTTGTTAATCAAGAGTAATTTTCATTTTGTATGAACTATTGCTCTCAATAAAACTCATGAATAATAGACTCTTATTAATTAATTGCTTGAAAAGTCTTTTTTTGAGTTAAAAACAAAAATAGCAAAACTAGAAACAGGTGGGAGCAATATTGAGGAATTTATTCGTAAGAAAACAGGAAGGTATAATTTTCTAAAGAAAATTTTTTTATTTTAATGTCTTTACATTCTTTTTTGGAAGAAAGTAAAGGTATTTTAATGACATACTTATATGTATCCAAGTATACGTTGTCATAAAATGTATGACCCTCCTTGTCAAAATCAATGAATTTACTGATTGTAAACTCATCTTCTTCCATAGGGTGTACTAAAGACATTTGTTTTTTCTCCTTATTTTTTACTTTCGTTTTTTAAATCTAATTTAATTAGAATTTCTTTCACGCCTATTACACTCGTAATAATGAAGAACTGGATTTCAACGATATTCTTACAATACTCGAAGATAATTCGATGTATAGTAACTCCAGATATGCTCCCATATTAATGACTAGATTAGTCCATATGATATATAATAAATGAGATATTTATATGTTTCGACTTTTTTGTTCAAACATTCATTTAAGTAAATTTTTTTATTGTTAGCTTTCATAGGTTTAAACCAAGATATGCTAACTCTTTTAAAAATAAACATCTTTGGCAATTCCCAAGAATGACTAAACTTTATATCATGATAAAAATTATATGCTAAAACATGTTCCTAAAGATTATTTATTGTAATATTTAATAGTATCGTTTATTCGAATAAAATGGAAGATATTCAGTCGTTTATCCACCAAAAAAAGAAAAAAGCAAAAAAGGTCAGAGGAAAACATTCGCCCATATCAGAATTAGTTGAAAATGAACTTAGAATCCTAAAAATAAAGAAAATTTATAATCTAACTGATGTAAATAATTCATATATTTTCGAGGCAAAGAATTATTCCAATTCTCCAAAAAAAAGATATTTTCTTGTCATTTCTCTTGTCTCTCAAAGTTCTGACTTTTTAGCGGGTATTGCTAAGAAATTTTGTAAAAATAATGAAGGGATAAAATTAATCCAGTATTGTATCTTTTTAGATTCTTTTAGAATAAATCTTCTAGCTTTGAAGGAGCTAAAAACAGTTAGAGACTATGAGAACTCAATTGCTCTTTTGTTGGAATTAAGAAAAAATTTCAGAAAGAAGTTAATGTCTATAATTGAGCAACTACAATTTTAATAGTTACTATAATATCATTAATAATTATTCTCAAGAACTTTCATTAAAAATATAAAAAATTTAAAGTAATGAAAAAACATAGTATTACTATAACTTAAAAAGAAATTCTATGTGAGGTTTTTTAATGGTTTTACGTGAAAATACAATAAAGATTGTAAGCACTTTAGGGCCTGCATCTGATTCAAGAGAGATGTTAAAAAAATTAATAGATGCGGGTGTAGACGTGTTTAGAATGAATTTTTCTCATGGAAAACATGATGAAAAGCGTGAGTTAGTCAAAAAAATAAGAGAAGTAGATGAATATATTGGAATTCTAGCGGATATTCAAGGTCCAAAGATACGAGTTGGAAATTTTAAAGATGATGGCACATATAACTTAACAATTAGTCAAGATATAAAAATATATGAAAAGGAAATCGAAGGAGATGAAAATCAATTCTCTATTTCCCTCCCTGGATTTCTCAAATCAATGAAAAAAGGAGATCATTTTTTCGTCAATGATGGTATAATTAAAATTGAAATCATGGACAAGGAGAGAGATTATCTTCTTGGAAAGGTTTTATCGGGTGGTCCTATTAGCAATAAGAAAGGTGTAAATATTCCTAGCAATAAACTCAAACAAATAAGGGTTCCTACCGAAAAAGATATAAAAGATCTTGAATTAATTGCAGAGTTAAATCCCGATTATTTGGCAATTTCGTTCGTATCTGGTGCAAATGATGTTCTTCATGTAAAAAAATTACTAGAAAATTATGGGAATAGCGATATAAAATTAGTGTCTAAAATAGAAAGGCCTGTAGCTTTGGATAATTTTGATGCTATCTTAGAGGTATCAGATGCAATCATGATTGCTCGAGGGGATCTTGGAGACTAAAATACAACTCGTATTTGTAGCCAAAATTGAGATCCCCCCCGATCGAGTTCCCCTAGAGCAAAAAAAAATGATTTACAAGTGCAATAAAGAAGGCAAACCTGTAATCGTAGCAACGCAAATGTTAGAAAGCATGATGAATAATCCAATTCCCACTAGAGCTGAAGTAAATGATGTCTTTAATGCGGTAATAGATGGTACCGATGCCGTGATGCTTTCTGGTGAGACTGCAGTAGGGAAATATCCCGTTGAATCAGTAAAATTTATGAATAAAATCGCCTTTACCGCAAAAGAAAACATGTCTAAAAGAATTCCAGATGACTATGATTCTGATAAACTCACTCATACTCAGACAATTGGGCATTCGATCCATTCATTAGCTTCGGAAATGGATGGACTCAACTTTAGGGGAAAAATTATCGTTATAACTCGCGAGGGTTTTGGAGCAAGAATGATATCAAAATATCGCCCTCCTTTACCTATCATTGCCATAACGCCTAATGCTCGCACTGCTCGGGAATTGAATATGATATGGGGTATCGTCTCAATTCATCTAGAGAGTCCTGAATTTTACTCGCTCGATGCCGAAAGTATAATTCGTGATGCTGTGAAATTGGCTGTAAAATACGGATATGTTTATGAGAATGAACATGTAATCATTCTTTTAGTCTCAAGAAAATTCCAACGAAGAGGTAATATTGTTGGGCTTTATTATGTTGCTGAAATTTTAGAAGAAGATAAATAAAAAAATAGCTCTCCCTACTCATTTTTTTTATTATTTTTTTTGT
>DXJM01000365.1 GCA_019057355.1 Promethearchaeota archaeon
ATCCTTCTTTTTTTCTTATTTTAATAAAAATTTATTATTTTATTAATT
Source organism: Promethearchaeota archaeon (assembly GCA_019057355.1). Taxonomy (GTDB): domain Archaea; phylum Asgardarchaeota; class Lokiarchaeia; order Sigyniarchaeales; family SOKP01; genus FT1-020. The sequence goes on from DXJM01000365.1 coordinate 49, forward strand.
TCAAGATTCGAATTGCTAAATAAGCAGCATTTTCACCATTATCAATCCCAACACATCCAACAGGAACTTTAGGTGGCATTTGAACTATTGATAAGAGGGCGTCCAATCCCCCGAGCTTTGCACTCACGGGAACTCCAATAACCGGTTTATCCGTTTTTGATGCTATAACTCCTGGTAGAGCTGCAGAAAGCCCCGCGATGGCGATATATACTTTAGCATCACATGTTTTAATATATTCATCTAATTTTTCTGAATCTCGATGTGCTGAAAGAATCTTTAATTCATGGGATATATTATTTTCTTTCAAGACTTTTTCAGCTTTCTCATATATACTACTATCAGAGGTACTTCCCGCAATCAGTGTTACCAAAATTTTTCGCTTATCACTACTCATGATTAGATAAAATCATCGAAACATAATAAGGATTGATAGTTTTATTTAATAAATCGCTAATAGCTTTCGAAAAAGAATGGTTTTTATAATTAATAGTAAGAGAATTTAATGAACTTCGAAATGCTGTGATCATTTTATCACCTAAAGATTATCAAAAACTTAAATTACATGGCATATTTTACTTCACAATTACTTATTACAAAAAAATTTTTAAAAATAGGTTGAAAAATAATATGGTACAATTAAATGAAGTCTGGCTTGTTGATTATGCTCGTACCGCATTCTCCCGTTCGAGACCAGGTGCTCCAGAAAGGGATGCTTTTGGTGGATTGCGGGGTGATGAGTTGGTTGGAAAATTGCTTCGAGGTTTTTTTGAACAAAAGTTAGAACCAAAAGGAATCAAAAAAGAAGATTTGGACCAATTCATAATTGGGACGGCACTCCCCGTAGGAGAAAATTGGACGTATGGTGGAAAATTACCATCCTTTTTAGGGAACCTTCCAGTAAAAGTACCTTCTTATCAAGTAGGAAGACAATGTGGAAGTGCAGGTCAAGCAATGATGAATGGGATCATGGAAGTCATGACGGGGTATAGTGATATCGTATTGTGCTCTGGATTTGAACACATGACCCGTGTTGGAATGAATGTCAAGTTTAATCCAAATATGACTCCTAATTTGAATCTTGGCAATAAGAAAAGTGAGTGGTATCGAGAAGACGTTGATATCATGACCACCCTAACCATGTTGAGCACAGCCCAAAAATTATATGAACAAAACATTGGAACAACATCTGAAGTCTCTAAAGAAGACATGGATAAATTAGGTGTGAGATCCCACAATCTTGCAGTTGAAAACCGCGATTGGTTGAAGGGTGAAATAATTCCTGTTGAAGGATATGAGGAAGGAAACCCTGAAAATAAAGTCATGATTGACGTGGATAAAGCCGCTCGTAAATCTGATTTGGCAACAGTCGCTAAATTGGCAAGGCTTTCAAAACCATTTTTCTTGAAGACAAATATTGAAGGCAAGGATATTGGTGGAAAGCAATCCTATATTGAACGAGAAGGAACTAAAGAAGGAGTCATCACCGCAGGAAATTCCTCTCCCTTGAATGCTGGTGCAACCGCTTGCGTGCTCATGAATGCAGAAGTTGCAAAGAAAAAAGGTTTAGAACCAATGGCTATTGTTAAATCTATGGGATGGGCTGCGGTAGATCCAAGTGTTATGGGTCGTGGACCCGTTCCTGCCTCTGAAATGGCATTGAAACATGCAGGTCTAACTGCTGACGATATCTCATTCTGGGAAATAAACGAAGCTTTCTGCATTGTAGCGCTTAACTGCATGAAACACTTCAACATTCCTGAGGAAAAAGTTAATCTCAGGGGTGGAGCAACCGCAATTGGACATCCATTAGGTGCAAGTATGATTCGATTACCAGGTACGTTAGCGAGAATTATGAAAGATCAGAAAGCTAAATATGGAATTGCAAATGCGTGTTGTGGTGGAGGTCAAGGAGTAGCAATATTACTTGAAAATCCTAACGCTTAAATAAAAGATAGAAAATAAATTTCAAGATTTTTTTTATTACATATCTCTCTCTTTTTTTTTTAAAATCTTTACATTATTGCATTATTAATCCTATTAAAATGAGAGTCCAAAGGTTATATTTTACGGATTGATGATCTTTATCCATATATATATAAGAAAATAGGTTGCTACATTTAAACATAGTCTAATGAGTCAATTAATTCAGATAATTTACCCTTATTTATAATCAAAAAATCCCCATCGATTTCAAATTGATATTTTTTACACCAATCTACAATAATATCCAGCTCATCAGGTCTTATTTTAAGAATTTCTTGGAGAAAACTTATTCTTACTCTTTTTGATGCTTCTAAAATCCCTTTAAGTTTATTCATATCAATTTTAGGTTTAGGGCTTACAACATTTAAAAATTTTATTTTTTTCATTATATCATCTTTTGCATGAATTGCATACACAAAATCGGCATCAATCTCTAAAGCTTTATTATAATAATCTAAAGCTTCATGAAGGTTTCCCATGGTTTCATGGACCAAACCAATGTTATAATAAGGGAACTTGTAGTCTGGTTTGAGTTCAATGGCTTTTGAAAAACAGGTGAGAGCATTTTCCATTTTTTCCAAGTAAAAATATGCGATACCTTTATTATAAATAGCCTTATAATTATTCGGCTCAATTTCGAAAATCTTCCCAAAAATGTCTACAGCTTTTTCATATCCTTCAATATATGGGTCATTGAGGTGGTATCCAAAAGTAAACAATAATTCAATATAAAATCTTTTTACTTTATTATCTTGAGGCATATTAAATATTAATTTTTCGCATATTTCGAGAGCTTCTTCAAATTTTTCGGCATCCTTTAATTTTCTTGCATTTTCAAGTAATTTATTTGGAGTTGTCAAGTCAAGCACTCAATTTTTTTTATTAAATATATA
>DXJM01000366.1 GCA_019057355.1 Promethearchaeota archaeon
GAAAATTTAATTTTATTGTATTATTTGAAATTTTATAGAAGAGTATCAGAATTTAGGGATCCTTTAATTTAGTATTTTAATATTAAAATGTTTCAAGAGCTCATAAATACTTCAATATCAAAATACACCTTTTTTAATAAGAAAATAAAAAAATCTAATTTCTTTTATTCTTCTATTTTTTTTAGTCAGAATTCAGCCATCACGTATGAATGAATGGATATATTGAGGTGAGTTGGCATTGTAGGCGAGTATCCTTGAAACGAAGCACGCGTAAGCGGAAGTAATTAATCCTAAAATAGTGGAAAAATGAAATTTTTTTGTGGTGGGAAAGAGAAATGTTTTCATAAAAAAAGTAGGAAACTATGGTCTAATCTTGATTTGAGAATTAGAAAAATGTGAAACAAGTGAATCTAAAGAAGAACATCCCCGTGGAAGTGCATGCTTGATAAAGAATGTCTCTAATATTCCCTTACACATCATCAAGACCTTTATGAAATAGTTTTTCATTGAAACGAGCAATTAATGCGATATTACGATATTTCGCATGAAAGGGAGCATGTAGCGGAATTTTTAAGGGCTATTTTGATTTATTTCCCTCGTGGCTCTTACGTACCAGTTGTTGGTATGGACAAGTCACTTTGATTTTTTGAGGAGTTATAATGAGAAATCGCACATTATCAAGAACAAGCGCAGGAAATTCAAGCTTTTTAGCAACAAACAGTTCGGATCATGGCTTTCTCAGTTAAAAAAACGCTATATGTGTTGTCAAATAACCGCAAAAGCTCATTTTTAGGTCTAAAATAGAAAAATTTCTAAGAAATCAAACTATAGAACAACATAAAATTCTCTTTTCGAAGTTAAGTTTAAATAATAAGTTCATCATATTGATGTTAAAAATCTCTTTATGATAATTAACCAATATTGTTGAAAAAATTGATATTGATACTAATTATTATGATCTTGAGTAAATTTTTGGAGGATTTCATTGAACCAAGATTTTAAAAATCCAGAAAGAAGTAATAGGATAATTGATGAAATTATTGAAAAAACTGAGTTTTTTAAAATTATTTTTGAATCTCTAAAAGATCTTATAGTAATTCTTGATAGAGATTTAAAAATTCTCTATTTTAATTCAGATGTGCTAAAAAATAATTTGAACTATGGAAATAAGGAGATAGTTGGAAGAAACCTAAGAACGTTTATTTACAATAAGGATATTGAGAAAATAAATAACATAATAAATAAAACAACTAGCAATAGCAAGCACCCTATAACCGAAATCCGTTTAAAAGATCTTAATCAAAATTGGATTTGGTTTGATTTAAAAATTATAGAAATGCAAGACAAAAAAACAAATATTCTCTATCTTTTTATACTGAAAAACATTAGCGAAATGAAAAATGCTGAGGAGAAATATAAAAATTTATTTGAGAGTTCACCAAATGCAATAATTTTACTCAATTTCTCAGGAATTATTATTGATGTAAATTTAACTACTATTAAATTGTTTGGTCAAAAAAAACAAGATTTCATCTATAAACCCATTCATATTTTTACCGATTTATACCCTTCTGAGATAAAACCTTTTTTTAAACAGATATTTAAGGCAGCATTTAAAGGAATTTTTCCCGAACCAATTGAAGCGCAATTAAAATTAAATAATAATCGCTTAATCTGGGTTTTAATTCAAGCATCTTTAGTAAAAGTAAGACAAAGTGTATTAATTCAGATTATTTATCAAGATATAACAGAAAAAAAAAAAATCCAATTATTAGAAAAAAAGTTTAAAGAACAATTAGAACTTGAAGTAGAGGAGAGAACTAAAAAATTAAATCATGCCTTGAAAGAACAGAAATTATATTTAGACCAAATTCTAAGATCATCTCAATTTAAAACAGAATTTATGTCTACAATGTCACACGAATTAAGAACACCTTTAAATGCAATTATCGGCTTTACAGAACTACTTCTAGAAGGTGCATATGGTGAACTGCATTCTGAACAAAAAGAAGTCCTAAATGATATTATATCTTCTGCAGAACATCAATTTGATATGATAAAAAACATTCTAGATATTTCTAAAATTGAAGCAGGACATCTTAAATTAAATAAGAGTACATTTGTGATTAATAACATTATAAATCAAGTATATTCAATTTTCAAACCAACTATAGATAAGAAAAATATACAATTTTTATTACATGGTTTAGACAAGCAATATGAAATATTAGCAGATCCCATTCGAGTTAAAGAAATTCTTCTAAATCTGGTTAGCAATGCAATAAAATTTACAGAAAAAGGCACTATTGATATAAGATTTAAAGAAAAAGATAAAAAATGGATGTTTAAAATTAAAGATACAGGAATTGGTATTGACCAAAAGGATTTTAATATCATCTTTAAAGAATTTAAAAGAGTAGATTCAGATTATGTTCGATCTAAACCAGGAACAGGTCTGGGTCTTTCTCTTACAAAAAGACTTGTTAACCTTCATGGTGGGGTCTTATGGTTTAAAAGTGAGCTTGGAAAAGGAACTACGTTTACCTTTACGATACCAAGAAATTAATTAAGGGTGTGAATTTCTAATTACTTAATTTTTGAAAAGGTCATCAAATTAGAGATAATGTCATGCATTTCTCATTCATTCTAATGATAATTCTGTGATTTACCCATAGGTTAAATTATAAAATTTAGAGATCTAATTATATAAATATTCCCAAAACCTCAAATTTGTTTTCCTTATTAGCACAAAAGATTGTTATTAACAAAGATTTTTATAACATTATTACGATTAAACATGCAAGGGTTTTATTTTAAATACATTATTGTATAAAAAAAACCAATTGATAAAAAATGTCTAGAAATTTTGGTTCAAAAAATGATACTTATGAATTTGAAAACAATATTTATAGCTCTATAAAGGAAAATATTTGTAAAAATCCCTTTATCACAATTATTGCCAAATATGATCAAATTTTAGGGCCTAAAGCATTATATTCCTCCATTGATATTTTATCTGAACATTTTATACGGAACCTATTGAAAGACGCGCTCAACACAAAAAATAAATTTGTAATTATCAATTTTGAAAATTTTTATTGTCAAGTTTTAAAAATTGAAGTTGATGATGAGAATGCGAGAGGAAGAAAACAATTATTTGCGATTATCCTCTTACGAGATAAAGAATTTCCAATAATACCTAATATCCACATGAAAAGAATTGAAATGATATTTCATAAATTAGATAAAATGCAAGTATTGAATGATAATGTGGATATATTTAAGTTTTTTTTTAATGAAATTCATAATATATACTTTAGAAAAGATGAGCTATTACCTTTAGAATCAATTAATCTTCAAATTAGAAGCGGATTAAACACAATTCAAGGATTTTGTCAATTAATCCTGGAAGATAAAGAAAAATTTGGATACCTTACTGAAGAAAATTTGATGTACTATTTGACCCTTATATTAGAATCGTGTGAGGATATAATGAATTCATTAGAGAATAATTTATCTTCTGGTATAAAATAAATAATTTAAGTTTAAATCTAGTGAAGGATTTAGACCCAAAGACCAAAATAATAATCAATGCTATTAAAAAATGAATTTAAATGCAAGAGAGTAAAAATAATAGATTATCTAAAGAAAACGAGAATTTAGCTTCACGAGAATATAAATTTTTATATAACATTATTAAATCCGCAAATGAAGCTACGGATATCGAACAATTATTAAAGATTATATTAGATGCCATTATCAAATTTATGAATTTTGATGGAGGGGGGATATATCTTGTAAATGAAAAAAAAAGAATCGCGGAAGTTATTTGTAATGTTGATTTACCTGAAGATTTTATAAACATGGCAGTGCAAATTAATATTGATGATCCCCCCTATGAACAAGTCTTTAATAGAGGAATCCCTATTTTTTCAGAGAATTATCCAGAAATGGACCCTAAATTCTTTATTCAAGGGGGATTTCAATCACTTGCTAGTATTCCATTAATAACAAAACAAAAAATCATCGGGACCTTAAATATTGCATCAAAACAAAGATATGAATTTTCAATTGATGAAAAAGAATTATTAGAAATCATTGCACGCGAAATAGGCACGGTAATTGTTAAAATGAATATTGAACAGGAACTAAAAGAAAATAATCAGAAAGTGAAAGTTCTTTTTGAAACACTCCAAGAATTTCTATTTATAATCAATTCCGAAGGAAATATCATTCATACAAATCCAATAGCTATATCAAGATTGAATTATTCTAAAGAAGAACTTATTGGAATGAACATGATCAAGCTCTATCCTGTTGAATTTCAAGAAAAAGCTAAAGAGAGCATTGCAGATATCATCAATAATCAAGAAGGTATATGTGAATTTCCATTTATTACTAAAAATGGTGAATTGATTTATGTAGAGACCAGTATATCAATGGGAAAATGGGGTAATGAAAATGTTCTAATCGGAATCTCTCATGATATTTCAAAAAGAAAGAAAATAGAAGAAATCTTGAAAAAAAAAGAAAAAAAAATTACGGATTTAAAAATTTTAGAATCCGAATTGAGATATGGACTTATCTTAGAAACGTCTAATGAGGGATATTATGAAGTAGATTTAGATGGTAAATTTAAATTCCTAAATCGGACATTTTGTGAAATGTTTGAATGTTCTATGGAAGAAATAATAGACCAGAATTTCATACAATTTTTAGGTTTAACGGAAGAAATAGAAAACCTATCAAATGCTTTTAAAGATGTTTTTAATACAGGTCAACCTAAAAATGACATACAAATCGAAATTGCATTAAAAAATGATATAACCAAAATCATTGAAACCTCGATACATTTAAATAATAATTCTGAAGGGCATATCGTAGGATACTGTGGAATAGTAAGAGATATAACAAATAGAAAAATTGCTGAAGAGAAATTAAAAGAATCGGAAAAAATATTTAGAAATATAATTGAAAATACAAGAGATGCTATAATCATTGTTGGATTTGACGGAAGGTTTAAATACATATCACCCCAACTCGGCACAATATTAAAAAGGAACGATATTCACGAAGGGGACCTTTTTTCAAAATATATCTATAAAGATGATCTTGAGTATCTTTTACAAGCTTTTAAAAATGCTACAATAAAGGGAAAAACTTTTATTGATAAAGAAGTTGAATTTAGAACAATTGATGGTAATGGTAAAATCATATGGCTAACGAGTATAACCAAGAATTATCATGATGATTCCGGAAATATTATAGGATTTATTGTCCTCTTAACGGACATTACAGAAGATAAGGAAGGGCAACAAAAATTAAAAGAATCTGAAGTAATATTAAGAAAAAAATATAAAGAATTAAATTGTTTATATGGTATATCAAAATTACTTGAAAATAAAGAAGCAACTTTAGAAGATATCATTAGTGGAACTTTATATATCATTCCTTTAGCTTGGGAATTGTCTAATGAAATTTATATTAGAATTATTGTAAGTACTAAGTTTTTTGATCCTTGATTTTACAACTGCAATCGTAACCTTTAAATCACCTACTTCATTCGTTATTATATGGGACTCTGGCTCTTA
>DXJM01000367.1 GCA_019057355.1 Promethearchaeota archaeon
CTTAAAAGCAATCTACTCACAATGTAAGTCAAGTTCTTTTAGATTAATTTTTTTTTAAATAATAAAATACAGAACAGAAATATAGTAGAAGATGTCAAAAAAAGAATTTAAAACTAAGGAACTAATAAAGGAATATTTACTAAGTGAAGGCATGTTGCGAGAAAATTTACCTGATTCTGAATCTAAACTTGAATTTGGATTTGTTTTTTCATTCCCACCAGGACAAGAAAGTCAAAAAATGAGTGTTTTTAAACCAAAGAATAAAGATTTTATAATAATATTACTTGGAACCCAACTATCAAACGCTCACATAAATGATTTAAAATCTTCAAAAGAAAATGTTATATCTCATTTTTTTATGGAATTAAGAAAAATTTTCATTGCTAAAGAAGTTTTTTTTCGTATTGACATTGAAAATTATAGATTTGAAATAAATGATAGGATTTTTCTCAAGAACAATGGATATCTTTCGAAAAACTCGTTTTTTAAAATAGTCAAAAAATTGTTTTATTGTCTCATATATGCTAATTTGTTGTTAGAACAAATCTTTACTGGAGATGTAAACTTCTCAAAAAAAACACTTTCTGGTTTTGATTTTTCTTTTTATTCTTAGATGTTATTTTTCATTAAAAAAGAACTTTTAATTTTTTCTTTAACTTAAAAAAAAGAATTTTGTAAAAGACAGGTTGTTCTACTATTAAATTTGATGAAAATTTTTAAAAAAATGACCTTTAAATGAGCTCTATTTTTTCCAATTTTTCACAGGACAAAACTGGGAAGCAATATCGTTACATAAAGTTTAAATAGAAATTTTTCATAATATATCCTTGACTTCCAAGTCATAAATTATGGTTAAAAATCATAATTTTATTTAGTATGGTGGTGAAACCGAGTAGAAATAGATGTTTCCGATGAAGAAACCATTGGCAATCGATCTAATATTACTAAAATGATTCTTTTGACATCTATTTGTATCGTGTTTGTTTTTGGAGTTGGGGCAGGATTCGGATTATCATTTGTTCTTGGCGTTAACTCGCCTGGAACTGAGATTTCAAAAGTAGTGGTATTAGGAAACATTGACGTGTCAGATGCTGAAAAAGCTTTAGATAAGGATATTGACACCGAACAAGGAAAACTCTACGTTAATTATGAAATTCCTGATAAACTACCATTATGCATAAAAGAGGATTATGTAGATAAAAATTTCAAATTGACCGTAACCTCTTATGGAGGATATGTTCCTGATTTAGACGAACTTCAAATACTTAACATTATACAGAAAAAGACAGGTAAAGCTGGTGCTTTAAGTATCAGCTGGGATGATGGTGTAGAACTCTGTGGCGAATGCCCTGGTATTAAATACACCGCAAGTTTTGATATAATAGGTGGAAGTCCTATTCAATTAGACAGTAATCACTTACCAAAAGTTTACACCTCTGGTGTCGACTGGGCTTGGTTAGTTGATGGATGTCCATCTCCTAACTTAGATAAGTGGGTCACAATTGATGTAGTTTCATCTTGGGAAGGATGTCATAAGCCTGATCAAAAGTTTCAGTTAATAGTGGCACATAAAAGATGTTTTCAATCCCTAACTCCAAATGAAAACCTTGTTGCCAGTTAGAATGTATTAGTTAGATTGATTTTTAACAACCATATTTTTCTTTTTTTTTATAACTCTCTCTTTTCAATCATTTGAAAACTTTTTCTAAATTTATTCGATAATTTTATTTTCACTATAGGTAAATTTATTTTAAGAAAGATAATGTATTTTTATATTATAGAAAAAATTGTCTAAGTAACCTGATTTTAAATTAGAAAAATGTTTTAAATTGTTTTTCTGAGCTAGAAAATCGATTTCTTGTTTATCGTAGGAATTAATAGATATATGGAGGGTTACATTTAAGATTAGGTTTGAATTAATAGAATATTAATAAGGGATTGAAATATATCTCATCTCTAGATATACTCCATGTTGACAAAAAAAATGATGCTTAATGAACTTGAAGAAGCTAATGGTATAGGAAAGATAATCTTAAATAGGCTTAGGCATAATGGAATTGATACGCTTGAAAAATTGGTTTCGATAAAAGTTGAGGATTTAGTTAAAATAAACGGGATAGGCAATTCTACTGCTTTAAAATTAAAAATGTTTGCCATAGATATTTTAAAAGAAAAGAAATTTACAGAAAAAAAATCCAATTCTAAGAACAAGCTTAAAATTGTAAAACCTGCTGTATCTAAAGACATAATAACAAAAAGATCGCTAAAACTTGAAAAACCTGTCATCCCTAAGAAAGTTGAATCTACTATACCCTTAAGCAATGAAAAAACTAGTTTTTTTAATAATAATAATTTGATTGAAATTGAAGTCACTCCAAAAGCTATTAAACCACAACTTACAGAGTCTGAGGAGACTCTTTCCAATTTAATGAAAAACCAGATATCTAAGTTACCCTTAAAATCTTTTTTTTCTCATAAAACGATGCAAAAAATAAGATTTTTACATTATAAAGTAAAATTATTAGAAAACATACTTAATAGAGGGGAAGAACAGCTCAAATTAGAAGAACTTGATTATATCATTGACTATGTGGAGATTCTCAACGTGAATTACAAGAATCAAAGCCACCTTAAAATTTTTAAGGATTTGAATATCAGTTCTAGTTTTCACGATCCTTTAATGGATAAAGAAATCGAGATTTGGGATTTAATGTTCGAGTGTACCTGGGCCTTATGGATATTAGCCCGAATTTATGTTAGCCTGTCTCAAGATTATGAATTGAAAAAAGATTATCAGAATGCTATCATAGCAATGGTAAAGGCAAGTAAAATATTCAAGACAGCAGCTCATTTTAGTGCGGCCTGTACGCGTCAAGAAGAATTCGGGAAAAGCCTTAAATGTGAAGATCTTGAATTAAGATCCGAGGAGGCTCGCATTTTAGCTCAATGTCTTGCTGCCGAAAAAGAAGAAAAGGAGAATAATTTATTTTTAGCTTCCAAAATATATTCTGGTCTGAGTGTTTTATCAAAAAGGTTATTATATTTAAAACAACACGGAAAAATTAAGACAAGTTTATTGACTGCCCAATTTCACTATGATTATGGAATGGCGTATTTCTTGAAAGCTAAAATTTTAGGCGTAAGTGCTAATTCTGATGAAGAAAAGCAAAATGAGTTGGAATTACGTCAAAAATCTAATTTTTATTTCTCGAAAGCAGAAGAGATATGGCATGACCTGAGAGTAAATTATATTAATCTCTCTCTTGATGAAATTAAAAAAATAGATCACAATTTATCAATAGTAAATGAAAATATAATTGAAAATGATGCCGAGGTAATGGAATTTGAAGACCTTAATAAAGTAGAAGAAATCGATCCTTTCATCGTCATTCCCGAAAATATAGCTCCTTTCATTCCCAGATCAACGAGTTATCTTACCAAGTTTAAACCTAAACATGTTGAATTCGGTAGTTATAGGGAATTCAAAAATGTGAAGATAGAAAGCACTGACAATGTAGATAAAATGGAGATATTAAAAATTGAATTGGCTACTATTAAACGCACTATTACTGAATTGAAATTTCTCTATAAGAATAATGATATTGATATAAATAAATTCACCGAATTGATAGAAAAATATACCCTTAAATTAAAAACGATTGAAAATGATCTGAAAAATCTGAGAGAGAAACGTGAAAAAAACACACAAAAGAAAGAAAAACGATTAATTAAAACTTTTCAAATGAAAACTTGAACTCTTTAATTCCATGATTTTACATCCAATCGAAATGGTGGCAGAAAAGAATGAAGAAAAAGACCTTTAACGTGCCTGGTTTCTTAAAAAATATTTGGCCATTTTTGATAATTAGCATTATTGTTATTACCTTTTTTCTAAATATATTAATAGCTATTTGGATTACCATAGCATTTTTAATGATTTTGATAATAGTCTATATTCCTTCTTTATCATTAAAATCTCGTCTAGTAAGTGTCATGAATAAGTATCTTAGAATTGAAGATAGAGAGCTTGCTCATAATACTAAAAAAACAGAAGATCTGATAAAAGAACTGATGCATGAATTATCTTTAAAGCAAAAAGGTAGAGGTTGGTTAATCGTACATTTAAACCATCGCTATATTTTTTATAATGTCGAAACTATTAGCAATTATAAGCATCTATATTATAGAGGCTTCACTGACAAGCAGATATTTGAACACATGAGCGCCTCGATTAACTTAAAAACTCGATCTGAAGTAAAGGCAATTGAAACGACTTTAAAATTTCATAATAGATTATTAGAAAGAGATTTGTTAATGAAAAAAAAGCACTTAAACATTGATACATATCCACAACCAATTAAAAAACTAGGAAAAACCTACATGTAAAAAATACATTCGGAATCCTTTTTTTATAACACGTATTTCCTCACATATGGTAAGAATTAACTTAATAATTAACTATTGTAATGAATGCGGAGATTGTTGCTTGTTAGATTGTAAAAATGAATATTATATCGGAAATACATGCTTCCATCCTGAAAAAAGCGCGATTTGTAAGATGTTTCCTATAGTTTTCAGGAGAAATAAATATTATTTGAGAGAATGTAAAGGAGTTGCTTTTGAACTCCTTCCCATTGAATTATTAAATAGTATAATAAACAGGTTAAATCAAGGGGAGCGAAATTTTAATATAAAAACAACGGAGCTCTACTTTACAATTTCGTCTTGATATGATTATAACATTAAAATGAGGTTGGTCTTATTCCATCAAGCTAAAAGTCCCATCATCAGCACCACAATTTGGACATTTCTCTGGAATATCATCTAAATAAAAATCATTTCCACATTTATCACATTTCCATTTCATGGTTCTTATTATCAAAAACGATAAGGATTAATTTTTACGTTTA
>DXJM01000368.1 GCA_019057355.1 Promethearchaeota archaeon
ATAGTTTCCATAATAATTCATATTTTCTCCCTTTTCAATGAGATCTTTAATATCGATCATTTCTGAAATATACCGTTCAGAGTTTGAATAATTATCATAGAGTATTTTGTTATCTTTTTTGATCAGGATTCTTATATTCGGTATGTCTTCGAGTCCATATTCAATACTTCCTGAATTACCATATTCTCCGAAAGCAATTGTAAATGAAAGTTGAGCATAGATTGCTTCTTCAATGGTCTCTGTAAATGGTAAATAAATTGGTTTTTTTAGTTCGACTCTTTCAGATCCAATATATACACCATCACTATAATACTTGGAATTCGTCTCATAAATCCACATTTCACTAGTATCTGAAAGTCCATCATGATCACTATCTTGAGATAAAGGATTGGTTTTAAAATGCCATCCATTTACTTCTTGACCATCAGAAAGACTATCACCATCAGTATCACTGTTGTTCAATTCTGTTCCAATTATAAATTCTTCATAATCGCTTAAACCATCTTCATCATAGTCATAAGAGGTCGGATAAGGATCAATTGCGTCTTCTAATCCATCAGAGTCTGTATCAGGTGTTCTTGGATCCAATCCTAATAGGAATTCCTCATAATCACTGAGTCCGTCACCATCAGTATCTACTAACAAGGGATGGGAGGATACAAAAATTTGAATTCCATTGACGGTTATGTCCCAGCCATATACTTCAAAACCATCTAAAAGACCATCTCCATCACTATCTGGATTCCAAGGATCGGTTCCAAAGGTCAATTCACCGAATCCGGTAATACTATCAGTGCCGTCAAACAATCCGTCGTTATCACAATCAGGATTGTCTGGTAATGTATGGGTTATGTATTCTTCGATGACATCGCTATATCCATCCAAATCAGAATCCTCAGCATCAAAAATTGTGTGCCCTGATTCTTCTAATTGGGCTTCTATTTCATCCGTGAATCCGTTTCCATTACTATCAATGAAGGAATAAATCCAAAAACTTACGGTCATTGAAAAATTAAATTGATCAATTACCGTGACCTCACCAGCATACACCACGCTATTTTTGCATTCGATTAAAATGGAGCCCATATTTTTAATTGAACCTATCTGAGTATGGTTGTATTGGTCTAATGCATTCTGTATGGTCCACTCGAAGGTATAATGCCCTTCCTCTAAGAATGAATCATAAACATATGCTTTCACTTCTAATGAAGTCCCGTTAGTCCCATGATACATGTAAGGACCTATACTAAGTACTGGAGGCATGTTATCAACTTCAATAGTAAGGTTAGTTTCAGCACTATATCCTGAAGGGTCAATGACTCTCAATGAATAAGTATAGTTGCCTGTATTTAATATCACAATTGGTTTTTTATCTGTTGAAAAGAGATAATCACCACTACCAATTTTATCGCTTGGCACACTATACCATTCATATCTTAAATTCATTTCATCAAAGAATGAATCATATACTTTCATGTCGAGTATTATTGCCTGGCCTTGAATTCCATAAAAGGTATAAGGACCGAGTATTTCAGGAGGTTGTTCTTTGATCTCGACTTGTACTGTATCCGTATAGGAATTGCCAAAACAATCTGTTATCGTTAGTTTGATCTCATATACCCCTGCAGTGCTCCAATAATGAGTTGGATTTTGTACGTAAGCATGTAATCCATCACCGAATGACCATTCGAATCTCGTTTCTTCCGCATATTTACCATAGAAGAACAATTCTGAAGTCAATTGAATTTCTACATTTTCAAAAATAGTTGTCTTTAACGCACCAATTTTAGCAAAAGGAGGTTTATTGATAATATTAATGACTTCTCCTTTTCGAATGATATTTTGACCATCATCAGCAGTCACTAAGATAAGATAGTCTCCATTCATGTAAAAGCTGGTATTGTCCCAGTAGATAAAATCATACTCGTTAGAAATGAATCCAAGAGATGTAAAATCTTGTTGATTTGATTCACCACCATATTGTCCCCAGACCTCCGACCATTTGTAGATGATCCCCATATCTTCAATCATGAGATCAAACTCGCCTGGAACGTTCCCTTCAAATTTCATCTTAATAGTGTTTTTGGAACTGATATAATTCACGTTTTCAACGAGATAATCTCCAGAGTGGAAGAATGCATCATAAACCATGAACGTGTCAATGTTCGTCCAAGAATCTTGTGAGAAATCATAAATGAACACATTAAATTCTTGGCTTATAGTTGATTTAATAGAATAATAGATCAATCCAAGGTTAAACTTTCTAAATGAATTCATTTCAGGCATGGTCAAGATAAACTCGAGATCGTGCTCAATAGAACTTATTATAGAAATGTCATCTTGATTTTTTTCTAGGCCTGCTTCAGAATATCGAATGTTATTACTGATTAACTGATGTGGAAGGTAAGTGTAATCTATCTTTAACATGTCCAAATCCAAGGTAAATGAACTCTCATCATTCCTTGCTTCAAACTTGATATAGATTTCATTATTGGTGAAAAATTCCACTTGATCGGTATTGAAGGTAAAATTTAATTCATTAAATCCTATTTGAACTAGTGAATCAATCAATATCCACTGTTGGGATGAGTAGTTATAAAGACTGATAGTGACAAGTTGTTCGGTGTTTGTCCTAAAACTATAAAACAAGGTAATGGATGCAATTGTATCATCCATGCTTGCTTGACCAAGGACAAATTTAGTAATGAATAATAAGCTATTAGTATCTGTATAAACAGATTCGTAGGTATCATGATCATTATCTAGTTCGCTTAGATCTCCTGTTGCAATTAAAGTTCCTTCGTTTAAGGATATATCACCTTCGTTCATATTCGCAATATCGAAACCTGAAAATGGTACTGTCTCAGATCGAAAATTAATAATTTGTGATGAGAGATATTCCAATTTAAGTGTATCTAAGAACAATTGGAACTCATTGCTCGAATTCACGGCTTCAAATCTAATATGAAATTTATTGTCTAAATCTAAATATTGAAGACTTGGTATCGTGAAATTCAGATGATGATAATCCTGACCAATATAGTTTGAATCGATCAATTCCCATTTGTTAGTTTGGAAATTGAATATACTCACATTAACTAATTGATAGGCACTCGATTTATAGTCCGAAGTAATCTCCAGGTATTTTAATACTTGTTCGCCTGTGATAGATTGTAATTCTAAAGTTGTTGTGAAATTTAAGATGTTATCTGTTTTTCTCTTATCGATCATTGAAAAGTTATCAAAAAAGGCCCATTCTCTATATGGATCGCAACACCATGGTTCATTACAATATTTTTGGCAATATTTCCAACATTGTGCATACATCCATTCTTTATAATAATTCCAGTAGAGATTATTTTTCCATTCCAGGAAAAATTTACTGCATTCAGGATCAGAAACCTTGTGGAATATTCCTGCATCAGTTGCATTTATGTTAATATGATCAATCACGGTGAGAATAGCCCAGTGTGTTCCGTCGGATCCATGTTCGAAATAAAATTCATCGCCAATTTTTCTAATTCTCAATTTAGTACTATTTGAAGAAAATTCAATGATATCTAACGCTTTACCTTCAATGATACTAGTAAGTTTTATGTTTCCATCATTAGTGGAACCAAACAACCATGAATTTTTTTCATCTTCATAGATCATGAGTCCATAATGATGCTCTCCTATTCTACTAGAGACATGCTTGCTAATATCCACTGAAATTTCCCACCATCCGGTTGAAAATAAGGATAGTGGAACTTTACAGTAAGGTGCCCAAGCAACAAACCAGCAGGATACATTTTGCCATAAACTAAAGGCAGATGCTTTTAGCATGAGAACATCATCTTGTATTATGAATCCTAAATTAGGTTCATCCGTCCAATTTCCTGCTCTTATAGTACCGTTAAAATCATCAAAAAAGGCAAGATTTTCAATAACTTTATATTGAGAATTAAAGGTAAGGTATTCATCATTGTTAAATTCTAATTCTCCTGTTTCTTCTAGCGTACCGTTAACCATGTCAAATTCTTCAGGTATGGAAGGCGTGTCATCTTCCACAATGTCTTGGAACTCAACCTCAATTTTAGAATCAAGTTGTTCAAATTCACTTACCTTAACCATGATATTAACATCTGTATTGATTGTTTCATTATCTGGAACCAGTATTTCAATTGAGGGTGAAAAATTGCTGAATTCAAATAATGACTCAAAATATACAGAATGTTGATTTGAACCTCCATCATCATCAAGCACGCTTCCGTCAATAGTGTTTAACGTATCCAAATAATCAATAATCTCTAGGTCTTCTAGTCCTAAATTTTCAACCAATAAAAATTCGAGATCGATAATGGGATGAATCTCAAAACTCACGTTTAATTGCGTTGGAAAATTATTGTTAGTATATGTATTGCTGAATGCTAACTGAGTTGCATGAATATGGGCATATTTTCTACCCTCTTCCTCATAGACATTTACTGTATACAATACATCACCTAAGACGTGATTCATAATCAAATTCTCACTCATGGTGACATCGTTTGAACAATTTATTTCCAGAAGCATTTCAACTTGATAATTGATAGTGAGTTCTATATCATCAATACTTGGATCGAATATGTTGGCATCAAATGATATTGGATGCTTAAACGTGTTGTCTTGTGAATTTATCCAATATGGATTAAGGTTAACAGACCACTCACCCTGATCTCCTCCATATATTTTTCCAGAAGTGATCGTGATGTCTTTACCATCAAGATATTCTAAATATATGTTGTATCTGAACCAAGAATATTGAGGTAGCATGCTCAATGAGTGAACTCTTACCTGCCAATTTTGTGAAAGCGACATCATGGCTAAGTGTTCATCACTAATAATTCCTACATCATCAGAATTGTCAAAGCAAATATCTGTTTTCAATGCAAATAACTCATCAGCAAATAATTCAAAAGTAAAATTAGCAGCTATCTCGGGGCTGCTTCTTATTACTTCATACGATATATTTGCTACCATGTACGCATCGTAGATACTAAGGAGGGGATCCACATTTCGTACCAAAATCCTCTGGAAATCATGGTTATAATCACCTTCGGTATCTTCAACTAAAACACCCACGTAGCCATAATAATCATCTTCATAAATATGAGTTATGCGCCATCCACCTTCAATGCTTTCCTCAAAATCAAAGACATCTTTATTTATTGGATCAAATGCCCAATAATAATTTAGACTCGAGAAATCTGTAATCTCATCGTAACTGTCAACATTAAAGAAAACAGTATCACCTTCATTTATTGCGATCGTCTCAATTTTTTCCTTGAAATAAACTTCTGGAAAGGTATTATAAACCTTTATTACTTGGGAAATGGATGAGGTTGCCCCATTATCATCTTTACAAACCAAGGTTACAATATAATTGCCTGATATCAAATAATCATGGGTAATATATTTTCCATACCCAGAGGTACCATCTCCAAAATCCCAATAATATTTCAAAGAATCGTAATCACTTATTGTATCGATAGAATCTGCTGCGGAAAATTGAATGTTTGTCTTTTCAGGGTATAACACTAACGAAATCAAGTTTTCTCCTAAAGTATAGTAGTCATCCCAACTGTATCCTATTGCATCAATTAGGATGATCCCTACATTTTCTTGTTTAGTATTAAACTTGATACGATTTATCTTATCAAAAGAAATTTCATCGATTGAAAATGAATTCTCACTGTTTAATGTTATTGTAAAGGTATTATTGGAATGATTAAATTGAACTCTAACATGATACCATTGATCCTTTTGTGCACTAAGTCCTGTCATTGGGATATAATTATCACCGTCTAAAGAATATTTCCACTCATCTTCAATTGTTGATAATGTAAATATTCGTGACATACCGTCATAAAAGGATAAGGACCATACCTCATCATTTACATTATCAGTTTGAATCCAGAATTCCATGATACCGCTAGATTGAGAGATGAAATAATTATCCATCCATAATTGATTCTGCGTGCTCCTATCAGCTATTTCTATAACCTTGCCAAAATCACCTCCAACATGTATATATGAGATGCCTGATCGGATTCCTTCAAAAAACTTAATCGAATTGATAATAAGATAGTTCTCTGGTTCAAATAATACCGTAAACGCCATATAATCTATGTAAGTATCATCTTGAACTGTTAAAGAAACAATTCTTGAATAATAGTCAGTATTTCCTTCATGAGATAGGATATAAGACTGTTTTATTCCCACCGTGTCTATTAAATTAAATTGAACTTCCTTTTGAGACGTGGTCTGGAACTCAATCTCAATTTTATCCCCTTTTCGCAAGTAAATATTTTGAGCATTTGCTGATTTAAGTGTTAATCGTTCATTTTCGTTCGTCTGACAATATAACATGCCATCTCCTTGGTATTTTTTAGAAATAAAATGCTTGATTACCGGTGTTTTAGAAATGTCAGTGTATTCTGATGAATAAAAAAGATTACTAATTGTTGAATAACCAATGTCATTCAGTTTTAAACAATAATAATCATGTGGAATTGGCCCTAAATCGAAATGATTCCAACCGATTGCTTGTAATTGAGTAGATGTAATAAGATTTGTTGGAGGTCGATTGTTCCACGTAATAGAATTCTCAGAAAAATCATTAGTTGAACATACCTGAACTTCGTCATTTTGATTCCCTTGGTACATGTACATGTCTAATTGTGAATTAGCTGTAACGTTTGATGTTAGAAATGGGAGTTCTTTTTTCAAATAAATATCTGTCTTTGGAGCTAGATATTTAAATTGGAGCGTAATTGTTATCCAACTATCTTGTGTAGCTCCCATATAATAATCTTGAGAGCCGACACATGCTTCAATGATATGAGTTCCTGGACTGAAATACCCAGTTGTATGATTTGGGTTCTCAGGAATAAAACTAATATAATAGGAACCGGGTGTGGGATAATCATAAGGAAGTTGCACATTTGACATGTCAAAGTTCCATTCTTTTGTAGCACCGGATGCTATCGTTCCATACCCCCTTACTTGGTGTGGTCCCATGTCGACATATCGATATGTTCCAATTAAACCTCCCCTGCCATCTAAGGTAAATACAAGTGCTCGTAAATACCCATCATCAGGATCGCAATACCCTTGAATATACATGTTACAATAAATAATTGGCACGTTTGGAATTGTGATTTCTGTAATGGCTCTATGGTCAGCGTTAGAATTTTTTCTATTAAAAACATCGATATTATAATTTACTTCCATTACCTCCAAATTGAGATGATCTAAATTCCCATAGTTTATATCTTTAGAATTAACATTTACAAATGAATCCTCTGTTAGACTATATTCAAGATTCATTATATCATCTTCAACGCCTTCTAAGACCCAGTAATGCCCTTCCGTTGTAAAATCTTCATGATAGAATGGTTCAGCTTCAAACTCAGATGGATAATCATCATTATAAACTTCCCATCCGTTAGGTTCTAATCCTATTGTTCCTTCTCTCCAGTCATATGTACCAAAATATTCAGGAGTATAGACATTGAGATTATCTCCAACATGGTAGTCATTATCCCAACTTAAACCTACGGAATCAATATATATATTCCCTGTAGAACCTTCGAAAGTTCCTATAGAAATGGATGATATGGGGTTATTATTTCCTTGAAAGTAGCCATAAGTAAAACGGCCACCGTCAATACTGACCCTGAATTGGTTATTCACTAATCCATAACAACTATGATTTTCGGTTATTTTTGAATTGTCGATACAAAAATCTAATCTCACATGATACCATCTATTTTCAGCGGGATTTGCTATATTAAAAAGTTTTTCAGAAGGATTACCGTAACCATCAAGTCTATATCTCCATGAACCATCTTGTACAAATAATGAGAGGACTTCCCCCCCATTATTATTGATTCCTACATAGCCAAATGCTGTATCTACATTTTCAGTGAGATATTGAAATTCAATGCTCCCAAAGGATTGGGTTCCAACGGGCGTACTAATATAATAATTAGGATCTAATGCTGATTCATTACCCAATACTTTAAGCACCTTTCCATGAGAATTTTTTTCTTGAATAACAACAAAATCATATCTTGCTTCATCGTCGTTTGAAGGAATCCATCCAAATGGAATGCTTCCTATTATATCTTCTGTAAATGAATAAGTAGCAGGTATTCCTGCACCAAGTATAAATCTTGGCTCTGGAATCTTATTTTTTATCAGTATATATCGAGTTTTTTGAGTCATGGCGCCTTGATCGTCCCTTGCAGTGACTGATACGGGATATGCTCCAGCTGTCGTCCAGTTATGAAATGTAAAGCTATCGTTTGAAATAACTTGATCGCCATCTCCAAAATCATAAATATAGGTAATTTTTCCATATTCTAAATCAATTGAAGAATCATCTACATCAACAGAGATTTGAATATTTTCATCTTCAAATGGACCATCTATCGATTCAAAAGTAAATGAGATGTCATTTGATTCAAATTTAGGAGCATTATTCATGATCTCGATCAAGAGGTCATTTCCATATTGATCGGTTACTGATTTCCAAATAAATAGGTTCGGTGCCATTATTATCATTGTTGCATTATACTTCCCTTCAATGGTATAGCGATAAGTATAAGAACCTATAGGTCCTGGATCGGTTAGTAATGTAAAATTCCCATCTCCAAAAAGAATTCGAATTGATAGTTCATTATGATAATCAAAGATCTCCCATTTGAATTCTATAGGTTCTCCTACATCACCGGTGTTTTCTAACGTGTAAAATCGTGTAATATTAGGATGTAAAGTCATATCTACGGCATTTGCTAATTCAGCCATAAAAATAACTACTAGTAAAGTTAAGCCTATTAAATGTAACTTTTTAATTTTTAATTTTTTTTCATTTTTTTTCAATTTTATTGCCTGTACGTGTATTTTTTATTTTTGGTAGATTTTAGAAAAACTAACTTGAGATATGAACTAAATTATATAAAGGTTCATACTGAACTTAATTTATAAAAATGGGAACCTGTTTTTTGATAATTTGTCTTTAAAATATAATAATCTCTACTCATTGAGATGATAAAAAAGAAAGAAATAAGAAGAAATTTTAAATATCGTGCCAAATAAGTAGATCCTTTTTTAAGCATGAGCTTTTAAATACCCTTCCATGGCTTCCATCTTTTTCTTTACTTTTTTGAGCAATGATTTATTAAGCTTTTTACTTGATTGAAAGAGGTGCCTTTATAGAAATCATTTACACTGTTAAAGATCATACAATGATATGTTAGCGGTTATGGAGGATACAGTTATTTATCCCCCGTGTGATAGGAATAACAATACTAGGTTTAAGGACTATTTATAGTAAAAATAAAAAAAGAGGATATCTAAAGGTTCAAATAGTGAATTTAATTATAAGCTTTAGGAAAAAAAAATAATGCAGATAAAATGAAAGTTGGAATTGTGGGAGCGGGATCAGCGGGTCTTTTTGCAGCACGTGAACTTGGGAACGCTAACTTGAAGAACCTTGAAATTAAAATTTTTGATCAAGGACCCGCCGTGGATGAAAGGTATTGTGCCATTAGCGAAGGATTGGCGTGCGCCATGTGCCATCCATGCAAAATTATGGCGGGGATCGGGGGCGCGGGAGCATTCTCTTCCGGTATTCTCAATTTAAACCGAAATATTGGAGGCGATTTGGGTGATTTGTGCGATAACGTAGGGCTCAAAGCTGAAGATGTCATCCAACAAGTTGATACGTTTTTCCTTGAAAATGGCGCTCCTGAAAAAGTCTTTGATCCCCATGAACATGAAGAAGACCTCAAAAAAGTGCTTCATAAATGTGTTTCTGTTGACGTGAGATTCATTCCCATCAGGCAAAGATTGCTGGGAACTGAAAAAACTCCAGAAATAATCAAGAGCATTCAATCACGCTTGGAAAAGGATTTTAACGTGCGGTTTGTTCCAAATACGAAAATTAAAACATTTGATGGGGAGAAAAATATCTATTACGATGAGGGAAAGGAGGAACGTGTAGAAAAATTTGACGCACTCCTGCTAGCTCCGGGACGATGGGGGATGTTATGGCTAGCTCGTCAGTGCGAAAACCTCGGCATAAAAACATCTTATTTACCGCTCGATATTGGAGTGAGAGTAGAAATTCCCTCGATCATTATTGAAGATATATGCGAGAAGGTTCAAAGGGATCCCAAGTTCCACATCATAACCCCTACCTACCGCGATTTCTTGCGAACGTTTTGTGTCAACCATAAGGGACATGTCGTGAAGGAAATGTATGAAAAAAAGATTGTTGGAGTAAACGGACATCAATTCACGTCCGAAGGGGACTCCGATAATACAAATTTCGCATTCTTGGTCCGGCAAGGATTGACCTCGCCCTTGGAAGATACAACAGAATACGGACGTGCCATGTCTAAACAAGCATCGATTTTAGGAGGTTACAAGCCTCTCGTTCAAACCTTGGGAGATTTGCGCAGGGGGCACCGCTCGAGAAAATCACTTATTGACAAAAATCCTGTTCAGCCCACCTTGAGAGATACCACTCCAGGAGACATAGCAATGGCATATCCTTATCGTTTCGTAAAGGACATTTTAGAAGGGCTTGAAATCCTCGACAAGATCATTCCGGGAATCAACAATGATAGCACCTTGATTTATGCACCAGAATTCAAGCGAAGCGCGAAATTGATTGATGTAAATCCATTCATGGAATCCAATACGGTGAAAAATCTTTTTTTTGCGGGTGATGGGGCAGGACTTTCACGAGGAATTGTAGGAGCTGCCGTCACGGGAATTATCGCAGCTAGAGGAATTGTTAGGAATTTAAATTCCATCCAGTAAAAATATCAAAATGGTTTTTTTTAAAAAAATGAAATCAATGCTGTTCTCAACAAAATAACTACTTTATTTCAAATATCGAAACTCCGGGGTTTTTATCCTGCTTTCTTGCTAGGATGTAGCCTTCTCGGGCCATTTCTCTAATAAACCTATCTGACCGGATGTAATTTTTTAATACTTGCCCTTGCTTGTAGCCATGAACGAGTTCTAAAAGAAAATCGCCATTTAGGACGCATTCCTCCAGGATTAATAGGATTTCATCCTTGGCATCCAAGAGTTCATGTCCGTGCAAGTCCACCTTCATTTCAATCACGTTTGAATGGTAAAAAGTTCATCGATATTCATTGATAGAGTTTTGTGTATGTTTATTTAAATTTTTCATTTATCAACCTTGTTTAAGATTCCCAAAAGAATTTTTCATGAGGGGAGCAAAAAGGTCCTATATTTACAAAAAAAGAAAAAATATCAGGCTTTTTATTTATATATCCTAAAATTAGTCTATAGTTACCTTAAACTAATAATTTTAACATGAACTGAAAAAAACGTTAGCATGAAGGAAATATTCATTTTTGACATAGATGGCTGCGTCTTGCCTCAGGTTTTTCCCAATATTTACAAGAATAATGCGCCAAATGAGGATTTCATGAACGAAGCCCTAAAGAAGGGGGAGGGCGTCTCTTTATTTGAAGATTTTGTAAAATTTTATGAAAAACACTGCAAGAATGCCCATCACGTTTTCTTCATGACGGGAAGGCAAAAACGCTATTTTGGTGAAATTACTGAAAAGCAATTATTTCCCTTGAAGAAAATCAAGGAATTCGATATAATTTATTATCCTGAAGAAAAATCTCACGATGCTGAAGAATATTTCAATTGGAAGATCGAAAGCTTGGAGGAGATTTTTAAGAAACAGCAAAAAGCCCTCGCCAGTAATTTAAACGGGAGAAATGCATTGATGTTCAGGATTTTTGATGACATGGATGAGTACTTTCCGGCCATAAAAGCCCTATCGAAACAATATGCTTATACGACCGTTTTAACATCGATAAAAGGCTCGAAAACGTGGACATTATTGCTTGACTAATTTAAGCACCATTTTTTTATTCGAGATCTACTTGAAACGGCTCATTATCGCTACTTGAGAGTGCCACGTTTATCCCCTTGCCCGTGAAGAGCTTGTCAAAAATCTCAGGATGCTCCGTATGAATTGGAATGAGCAATTCAGGATTTAACTCCATCACGTAGGTATAGATGTCATGTGGCTTCGCATGACCGGATGCGTGAACCCTATAAGATGGGACGCGCAATTTCAGTAATCTTTTCTCTATAGATCTCGTATTATCTCGGAAGTTTTCCACGTATGGATCGATGTTCGAGGATATAAAAACACCATTTAAGTCTTTGGGCAAATTATTGAAGATATAATCGGGCATGGAGGTGATATATAAAATGAATTTCCCGCCCAGGTCTTTAAGTTGGTCATGGTCGAGATACCTCCATGTCTTATTGTTCTTTTCAAGCATTGCATTGATGGTATCTTTCCACGGAAATTTCCTCATTTTATCCTTTACTATGTAGATGTGGTCATCCTTCTTGATGTGGGGATTTTTCATGGTCGCATACCGGGCATTTTTATTCAGTCGATAATAAAAATACGCATCCTTCTCAGAAATGAGGTATTTCCACTTGAACTTTTTTGCGATGGTTGAAAACGTCCGAAACCGGTCCCAATCGACTCGCTCATATTTTACCAAGACGTAATCGAAAGGCATCTTCTTGAAGAGGGTGTTGAGTTGGGTTTTCACCATGGCTTCCGATTCGATGGCCCCCTTATGAATGTGGGTCCCTTCACAGATGAGCGCTTTCACTCGAGGGACGCTCTTGGAAGCACTAGCATCATTACCCTGGCTCGATTGAGCGTTCAAGAGCCTCCTTGCTTTCGATATCAAGTCACCGGTCATGTAGGATAGGGGACCATGCATTCGAAAATCGCCCGAATAGATGAGGATGCCTGCCGAGGTTTTAAAAATAAAACCATAAGCGGCTGGGATTGAATGGTCCACGTGGACGGGGATGACCTCCATTCCCTTGATGGATACCACGTCACCCGTTATGAAAAGCTTCCATTTCAGGCCATTATAAAAGTTATCCATCCTAAATGCCCTCGAATCGTAATTAGCTATGATTATTTTATGCGTGACCGCGCCCGTGTAAATGGGAATGTTGCGATTCAGCAAGGGAAGGCAATAATAGTGGTCTCGATGGGCGTGCGAAATGAATGCTCCATTAATGGCCGTGGAAGGGTCAATTTTATCCTTGCATTGATTTACTTTTTGATGGCGCTTCATTTTTTCATGATTATAGAGATAATGCTCGGTATACAGGTTTTTAAGAGCCTCTCCTCTTGGACGGGGGATCAATCTTGCAGTGAGCAATTCTTCAAGGGTCGACGGCTCTTCCCGGTCAAAGACCTCATGAAATCGCTTGAAATTCACGCCAAAATCAATCAAGAGCGTGATATCGAGCCCAAAATCCTCTAATAAAATACAGTTACCCCCAATTTCGTTAAAACCTCCTAAAAACGTTAATCGAACGCGTCCTTCAATATCTTTAATGGTGCTTTCTTCTTGCATTTTTCTTGCCTCTTAACTTCCATGAACATCAACATGACCGTGAATGGTGGAGCTTAATCATGAATCATCATGGTAATTGGTAATAATTAATGGTTTGATTACTGCAATAATCAATTTAACGTGAGTGGCGTGAATAATCCGGGTGCGATGAGCCCGCATCCCGTCGGAATCAGGTTCTTAAATTCTAAGGGGTGCTCGGTGTGAATTGAAATCACGTGTTTGGGGTTTATCGTGGCAATGGCGTCCTTCAAGTCAGCAGGGTAACAGTGACCGGTCGTGTGGGCATGGGCTAACTTCAAATTGCACAAGTCTAACCACTTCAACAAGCGATTGAACGTGAATTCCATTTCTTCGTTGAAGGGTTCAGCCTTTCCGTAAATATACGTGCCCGAGAACTGCGTCCTGCAGGTTCCACAGTGCAGGAGTAAAAGTGGACCGTTGGACGTGTACAAGATGTACTCGTTCGAATCCTTCAAGAGATTTTCTCTCAATTCGGGACCCCATATAAAATTATCAGGAGAAATGCTCGTGTCATCCAATAATTCCCTTTCATGATTTTTTCGACCCGCGTCACGTGTTTCTAAATAAAAACCGGGGCAGGTCTTGGTCAATTCTTTGTAAAGCTTTTGATTGGATGATAATTTTGACCGTCCCAACAAGATTTTAAAGTCGTTTTTTTGGGGCAAGCCATCCATCAAGCGCTCGTCTTCGTTCAGGTGAAGGATCATGTAGGCCTTTTTTGAATCGATGACCAGTTCTCTTCCCGTTTTTTTGGCAACCTCGTGCAGTATCTTCACCCGTTCCAAGTCCGCCTGGGACGCATCGTAAATGATGAGATGCTCTTCGGATTCAATGATTTCAATGCACTCGTTCTTGACATCCGCTTCCGAACTTGTCGTGTTTTCCTCTATCGAAGGTGCTTCTTCGTTTTTATCTTGACCCACCCTCGTGCCTTCGCATAACAAGTAATCCACGTCTTCTTTTTCCACTTGCCTTAGAAATTCATCAGTGAGATGTTTTTGGTTGCCATGCATCCTGAAGTCACCCGTATAGACCAGATTCTTTTTTCCTTGGATGAAATAAGCCGAAGCTCCCACGATGGAATGATCCACGTCAAATCTCGTAATTCTCAGGTCCTTCACCTCGACCTGCGAACACTTTTCCAAATTCTCAAATTGCAAGTGGTCGATTTTTGCGTGAAATTCAGTTCTTCCCGCCCGGGAATAGAGTTCGATTATTTTCTTAGAGATCTTCGAAAGATAAATCGGGATATCGGCTCTCAATAAGCCAATATATCCGTAATGGTCCATGTGAGCGTGAGATAACAACACCGCATCATGGCGTCTTTCTTCAAGGTTTTCCAGGACGCCTCGCGGACCGTCAGCACCATACACGGCATCATGATCGTGATAACGGTAAAGTCCCCTTAATTCGGGAATGAGCCCCGTCTTGAGCAGGTCATCAATATTCGCCGGTTGCAACAAAGGAAATTCAAAAAATTCGCTGGTTTTCTTGAAAGAAATGCCAAAATCTAAAAAGATCCTCGCGTCATTCTCTTTTAACAAGATCTTATTGCCACCAATCTCACTTGCCCCACCATAAACAGTTACTTCCATGCTCGATCATCCTCTCACGACATTTTTTTATCGTATTTGTATCGTAATTTTATCACATTTTTGCTCAATGTTTCCTTTCCTTCCAAGTTCTTTCGGGATTTTTTCGGATTTCTTTTTTCAGATTATCCAATGATAATTCTTTTTTTTATTATAATATAGTAGGGTCCAGTTAAAATGTTATTCTTTTCATTTATTTTGCACTTTCCTTCACGGGTCATGCTAACAATAGAAATACACCACCGCGGGAAGCCAAGGAGGCAAGGTATAAAAGTCATTTATTTAGACGACATGAGGAACGCATCATGCATGGTTCCTTTTATTGCCATTACAATCTTTTATGCTGCACTTTTTCCCCCGAATGGTTTTTTATACCTACCATTGCAGGATCTTTTATATTTTACTCACGGGTGAAAATGCGCTTTTTAATAAGTGCTTGAATTTTTCAGCTGGAAACCCCAAATTAGCGGTCAATTAAGTTATTCGTAAAGCTAACAAAATTATTTAAGTGTTACGGTAATTGTAATGAAAAATAGGCCCAGATCGTGCACCTCCTCAACAATCAAACCCTTTATATCTATTATATGAACAATCACCATTTATATGTTTCTAAATATACCATAATGGTGTATATAATCTAAAGAATTAAATAAAAACTTTCATGACAAAATTAAATTAGCCTAATATTACATAGTTTAATAGTACATTATGGCGGGACGCTGGAGAAGAAAAAGAAAAGCAAAAAATTAAGCTTACTTTAAAAAATTACCTTATGGGTTAAAATTAAAGAAATTCTGAATGTATCATCTATCATTATAAATAGAAAATAATATCGAAATATTATAGAAATTTTTA
>DXJM01000369.1 GCA_019057355.1 Promethearchaeota archaeon
AAATCTTCTTTTAATCTATATGATATTTTAATTTTTGGTTGAATAGAACCTAAAAATAGATGAGTTGATAGTCTGGAAATCGAAATTATAGACATATTTCCTATAAGGGAATTTAATGATGGTAGGATTAATAAAATAATAGGAATGGTGTAAAGTATTTGTTCACTAAAACTTAATATAGAACCCGTGATAAGACCTAATAAAGATGATATTAAAACGATTAAAATTGATTCTTTAATAATTTTTGAGAAATATTTCATTTAAGGAACACCTAACAATAATAATGTTAAATAAAAACTGATTATTGTAAAAAAATCATCAATTGCGGTCATTATGGGTAGTACAACATTATTAGGATCTAATCCTTTTTTAAAAGTAATAAAATTTAAAAGTATTGAGCAAGGGATTGATGCAGAAAATGAAATTAACATACAAATAATCGGTATTAATATAAATTGATTGATTGTGAGAAGAATTGTCTTTATCAAAAGTAAGTTTAAAAATATACTAACTATTCCAATGAGTAAAGACGTCAATAATGACAAAGAAAATGTAGCTAGAACATTTTCTAAGCAATTCTTTCTATTAAAATCTCCAATAATTAAATCTCTAGCAGTTCTTGCTTTAAAAGGACCACTAATATTCCCTCTTAGAGAGAGCAAGGCAGGTATGATTAATATTAAGGAAATAAAACTTTTAAAAGGTAAAATTAAAAGAGATAAAAGTGTTCCTGTAAGTAAATCCCCAACCATTGAGATTGTCTCAGATGAGAAAATCTCTTCGATAATTCTTTTTTTATTTGAATTTCTGGGTTCTTGTTGAACCATGACCATTTACCTTCTAAAAACATTAAGTAAAAAACTATGTTTTCTATCATTTTTTCCTTAATTATTCTAATCATTTAATTTATTAAAAATTTCGTTCTTAAATCAAAACTCCTAACTATAAAATTATTGTATTGAAAATTAATCTAAAGAAGATCCATCCAATTTGGATTTATTTTATTGAGTGAATGTTCGGCCTCCTTTCTCACGTTCCAATCGTCATCTCTTAAACATTGAATTAATGGTTCTATAGCCTCTTTTTTACCTATCTCCCCAAGTGTTATTATTGCAGATAATTTGAGCTTGGTATCTCTATTTATTAACATTTCTATTAAGGGTCTTATGTTTTTTAAGTTTTTAAGTTTACCAACACCTCTAGCAGCCCAATTTTTCACATATAAATCTTCATCATTTAAAAGTGGAACTAAATATTGGAGAGAATTTTCATCTCCTATCTTTATTAGAAGTTTTACAGTGGCTCTCTTAGATCTCCTATTACCATTATTTATATAAGCTTTCGAGAGATTTATGACTTTTTGAGGAGAAAATTTAGATAGGCTAGTTATTGCTGCGGATCTTACTCCACTTTTTGGATCATTTAGAAGTTCAAAAAGCGGTTCAATAGTATTTTCATCTCTGATGATGCCAAGTATTCGAGGAATATATTTTCTTATTTGCCATTCTTTAGACTTTAGATAGCTCGAAATAATATCTTTCACTTCATGATTTTTTTTTGATACTTTAATTATTGAAGTTACAGCAGTCCTTCTTATGAGAGAATTCCGGCTATTAAGTGCATTTATTAAGCTTTCAATAGAATCAGGTTTAGCAATCATTCCCAACAATTTTATTGCTCCTTTTCTTGCATTGATATTTCCTTTCGATAAATAACCTTGTATGATTTTAGTATTGTCGAAATTAATAAAATAACTTGATAATGATTTGAGAATAAGTCTTTGGATGCTTTCATCATCTGATTTTAGCATTTCAAATAATGGTTTTATAATTTTCTCACTTTGAATGGATCCTAATACGTCTATTACTGATACTTTTACATCATTATTATCATCATCTAACATTTTGACTAGAATATCAATATCATCTGTATCAAATACATTTTTAGATGCTTCGACTGCATTTTTTCTAACAATAGCATTATCATCGTGAAGAAAATCAATAATATATTGTTTAACTTCTTTAGATCCTATTTTTCCCAAAATTATTGGGATTGCTCTATTAATATTTATATTGTCTATTTGCTTAAATTCTAAAATATCATGGATATCTCCTTTTTTAACAATTTTAACTATAAGATTAATTAAAATATCATTGATTTCGGCATTGCGGAATTTTAATTGTTCAAATAATGGTTTTAAAGCTTTATTTGGCAATATACTAACCTTACCTAAATATACAATAGCCGTTTTTTTGACTTCAACGTCATTATCTTGCATTGCTTCAAGTAAAAAATAGACCGCGTCTTCTTTATTTAAAGTCCCTACTTTTTCAATTATTGATTTTCTTACTTTCCAATCGTTTTCATTTTTGTATTTCTCAATTAAAAAGGAAATAGCATTATTTTCATAATTTTTTACCATAAATTCGATCAAGTTGATCTTAGATTTTGGATGGATTTCATTCAAATAAGCTACTTTAACTTTAGAAAATTGATTAAAATCATCATACAATAGTAAAAGTTCAGTTACTTTTAATTTTTCCTTCCAATCATTTGATGTTAAGAGAATGGATAAAAGACATTCAACTGCAGCATAAGAATCCATATTTTTAAGCTTTTCAAAAAGTTTTTCGTTATAAGAACTCATTTTGCAGACCTAATATAAACTAAAATTTATGCATATTTTATTATAAAATACATGTGACTAATTTCTATTTATATTTACAGAAAATTTCTGCTAATAAGCTTGATAAATGGAAAAAATATCTAAAAATGATTTTTTTCAGCTGATTTTTTTAGTATTAGTAACATTTAATATGTAATTCACCTCATTTAAAAATTTCGCCCACCATTGACGGAATATATTGATAATAACGATTCGCGCA
>DXJM01000370.1 GCA_019057355.1 Promethearchaeota archaeon
ATAATAAAAAAGTAAAAAATAATCAAATAGTTCTTGATTATAATTTAATATTAGAATTTTTGAAATAGATAACCTGTATAGAAGATCTCAGGATTTTTTTTATATTTTATAACTTTTAGAGAAGCTTGATCGGTTTTATCTTGAACATTATCATATTAAAGAATCATGGCGAGTCGTGTCGGGAAATTCAAGGATAAAATCTTCGCCAAATGCTAATGAGGGGGTTAGCGTGCCTTTAAGCTCACTTTTCAATACTCTTTCTACCGCTTTAATTCCGCTCATGTAGGTGAACCTGTAGGGTTCGATGGTTTCAAGCCAGGTTTCTGCCTGATCGCCAGCTTTATTAGAGACCGAAGCCCATACATGTGCTGCTCCCTTTAATCGAGCTTCTTCATCTGGTCCATAAACATTCCTTTCAATCCATCTCACAAGGTTTTCTTGTCCGGATCCTTTATGATGATTACCACCATCGTTTTTAGGAGTTTTTAAAATATGAGCTAGTTCCTTTGAAGGAGGCATGTATACGGTTATGTTTGGGATCCTTGTTGTTCGATATGATGTCGCCAAATCACCCCAACTTACAGGAACAACAGGCCTTTCCTTGTCATAAAAGCGGATTTTATCTCGGAATGGGCCCCCATCTCGTTTTTCCAGTTTTCCCTCCCTTCGCATTAAAATGCCCGAAGGAAGGGACTCGACCACCGTTTTAAGAGTGCCCCGGCTAAAAGTTGTAAGACCAGCAACTCCAATCTCTAGTTGTGTTGGATCATCTATTTTTTTACTAGTATAGCGTGCAATGCAATCCGTGGGAACGACGTCAAACCCCACCCCCGATATAATGGCAATTTCTGAATCAATAGCTTGTTGGTTAAGCGTGAAATTTTCTTCAAAAATGGGAATCTCACCCGTGATGTCTAAATAATGTGTCCTCGTTTTTAGGCATGCTTTCACAATATTTCTGCTGGTATGCATGAATGGTCCTGCAGCATTCAAGATTAGATCACAATCTTTGAATATCTCGATTAATTTAGCATCATCATGTAAATCGAATATGAGATGGTCTAAATCAAGTCTCCCAGCAATTGGAGCTACTTTCTCTTTAGAACGCCCTGCAATTATTGGGTGTAATTTCTTTTTTATTGCCTCTTCTGCTAGCAAAACACCAGTATATCCATTGACACCATAAAGTATCCATCTCTTGTCCATCGTGGTTCTTTCCTCCTCTTTTCATTAGTTAGATCGCTTTGTGGGGCATTGCTGGTGGGTATTCCTTGCTTTCATGATAAATATCCGTTTATTTCAAATAAATATCATTTATCGATATACCCCGCATTCGCGAATTAATTTACCTCGTTTACTTAAATTCAAAACAATTGCTTTAGGACGGCTCATGGCTTCAATTGAATACTTTAATCCTTGAGTTCCAAGTCCCGACGATTTAGCCCCTAAAAATGGGAAATGATCTGGACCTCGAGAACTTTTTCCATTTATTTGGATCGTCCCGACATCTAATTCTTGAGCTATATTAAAGGCCAAGTCAATGTTTTCAGTAAAGATCATGCCTTGCAAGCCATATTCGGACTCGTTTGAAATTTTAATGGCTTCTTCCGCGTTTTGAATGCGGATGAAGGGTAATACAGGTCCAAAAGGTTCTTCCCATGCTATTCTCAT
The DNA here is from genome assembly GCA_019057355.1 of Promethearchaeota archaeon. Taxonomy (GTDB): domain Archaea; phylum Asgardarchaeota; class Lokiarchaeia; order Sigyniarchaeales; family SOKP01; genus FT1-020. Next base: position 1,672 of record DXJM01000370.1, read on the forward strand.
CTCGGTGGTTACATTGTCTAAAATGGTGGGCCATATGACGCGTCCTTCTCGCTTATTGCCGCATTTTAATAATGCGCCCTTTTCAAGTGCATCATCTATTAATCCCTGAACGTAATCACATTGCTTTGAATCTATCAACGGTCCGATTGTATTATTTTCAGCAGGATCTCCAATGGTTAATTTTTGCGTTTCTTCCACTACTCGTTTAATTAATTTATCCGCAATTCCCGACATGGGTAAAACTCTTTTGACAGCCGTGCATCTTTGACCGCTAAATGAAAATGCTCCTGAAATGATTTCTTTAACCGTTGTTTCAATATCCGCATCGTCAAGCACGATTGCAGCATCCTTTCCGCCCAATTCTAATAAGAGGGGTTTCATTCCCGCAACTTTTGCCAAGTTTCTTCCTGTTGTAGAAGATCCCGTGAAAGAGATCATGTCAATGCCCGGATGACCCACGAGATAATCTCCCATTTCCGACCCGCGTCCAGTAATAATATTAAAAACTCCTGGAGGAACTCCTGCTTCTTCCAAGATAATTCCAAAATGAAGTGGCGTGAGTGCTCCTTGAGTTGGCGGTTTCATGATGACCGTGTTCCCCGCAACGAGTGCGGGAGCTATCTTAGAACCTGTCAAATTAAAAGGATAGTTAAATGGACCAATACACAGGACCACGCCTAAAGGAACGCGATAACTCATTGAAATTATCTCACGTGTAAATCCTTCAAATGCATCGCCCATTATGGTCTCTCCCCCCATAATTGAAGCAAAATCCGCGGTTCCATCAAAAATGTCTGCTGTTCTAACTACTTCGGAGATGGCGCTTTTTATGGGTTTTCCAATTTCTTTCATGAGAATTGCCCCTAACGGTTCGGCCGATTCTCGAATTAATTCAGCCGATTTGCGTAAAATGTCCACTCTTTGATTTAATGGTGTTTCAACCCAACACGTGATGCTCTCTCGTGCACTCACGACACTTTCATCAACTTCTTCTCGTGTACACGCTTGAATGCTTGCTACGAATTCATCATTATAGGGATTTTTAATGGGAATGGTTTTACCTGAGCGGGTTTTTTTCCATTTTCCATTGATAAAGAACTTATATTCGGTCCCTTCTTTTAAAGCTTCAAATTTTTGCTCTAAACTCAAATAACTCCACTTATCTTTTTAATTATTGTTAATACTTCTTTTGATCGTTTTATTGAAATGGTTTTTCCATATATCAGCAAATTTTATGTAATAATCAATGCATAGTTTCAAAAGTTACTATTAAAAATTTATCCTTTTAGGAACCAAACACATGAAACATTTCTTCGATGCTTACCGGAAAAAAACACCTCTTTCAGAAA
>DXJM01000371.1 GCA_019057355.1 Promethearchaeota archaeon
AATTTCTCAAGTAGGTTCTGAAGTCGGTTCTGATGAAAGTGATGGTTCCTTGTTCACTTTTTCTTTTTCATCTTCTTCGGATTTATCTTCTTCAACTTTTACGTAATCCCCAACAGTGGTAAGAATGGTTTTTATCTGACCTTCTTGTTTTAATCGAATCATTAAATTTCTATGTTTTATATATGAAATTCCATAAGAAATTACTGGAAAGATTAACATTATGGGTAATAATAATATAATGATGGATTCTGGAGAATATAATTCAACACTTTCTGTTATTGCGGGGGGTAATTTGAATACACTTATTAAAAACCAGTTTGGATGGATGATGATGTAGCTAACAATAATTAAAATTACTAATCGTATAGAAAAATTGATTATTGTTGATGTTGCTAAATTAGTTGCTCTTGGTGCTGCTGATTTTGCAGTGAGTGTGTCTTCTGCTTCTGGATCTTCTCTAAAAAGTCGTTCTAAAAAGCTTCCTAATCTTCTTGTTTTAGATGCGGCTGTAATTAATTTCTTTTCTTCTGCTTCTAATTTCTTCTGTTCGATCATTTCTTTTACATAGGAGAAACTAGTACCGGTTTTTGAAAGAAATTTTCCAACAGATTCCTTTTTCAATTCAATTTCTTGCTTTCTTTTCTTAGCTTCTTCTTTAATTTTATCTACATTTGTAACGACGCTCAAAGATTCTTTCTTAATAATGTTCAATTGAGCTTCCAATCGATCACTTCGCTCAAGGGAAGGTTTAGTTACTAAATCAGTATAATTAATTTGAAATGCCATTTCTAAATAGATATAACTCAAGATCGCAAGAGCCGCAATTGAACTCGCAAAGAAGAGAAATATATTATTGAGGGGGAGATCTTTAATAGAAGGATCAACAGGATTTGGCAAGGCTTCTAAGTATGGAATCATTATTCCAAACAGTTTTAGTACATCTTGAAAGCCAAATATTATTAAAGGGATTATAATCATTAGCATGAGCCCTCCAATAGACCTAAGGTTATATTTGGGATTGTTCTTAATCATTGCACGAATAGCATAGTAAAGCGCAATAATGAAACACACTTGAAAGGCTATTAAATATCCATTAGAAGCAAATATTTGCAATTCCTCTAACATTTCATATGCTACTTCAACAAAATTTTTGGGAGGTTCTCCCGTGGGTGTTGCGAATGTGAACCAAGAACCAAATAAATGCTTAAAAAATTCATTGATAGCCTTTTGAACAGTTTCATTACCAAAACTAACCATGTAGGTTATGGCGAAAGCTAGACCGTATAGGATAAAATAGAAAATGTAGGTGAGTAGGTTTTTTATTGCAATGATGAAAGCTAAGATTGCAGTTTCTCCCTTATCAGTATAAAGAATCATGTCATAATGAAAAAGTGTTAGAAATGATAGTATAACTAAGATAAAAACCAAACCATTGACTATTCTTAAGCCTAACAAGTAATATCTTGCCATAATTTAGTACGCCTTTCCTTTTTTTTTAGCTTCCATGTAATTTGCCAATACTTGATTTAATATATCGTCTGGACCACATGTAATGAGATTCATGCCCATTTTTTGGATATCTTGCTTGATAATCAAGACGTGCTCCATCATTTCTTCACTTATTGCCTCAGCAAGGGCTTTATCCGTTGATGAGAGGTCCATCTCGTGTATTTCGAACCATGGTGAAAATGGATTTATTATTATTACGGTATGATTAAAAGGTATTAATTTTTTTATACCTTCAATGACTTCCTTCGAATTTCCTTCCAAGTCTGATATGAGAAAAATTAAACTACGTTTTTGAAAACGTTTTATAAAATGGTCTATCGATTCAACCATTTTAGATTTTCCCTGGGGTTTAATTCGTGCAATAAAATCCAATACCGTATAGAAATGATCATCTCCCCTATTTGGTTTCAGAAAATGCAAGTTTTTCCTATCAGAAAAGGTAAAGACACCCACATTATCTCGACGAGTCAGAGAGACTTTTGTCAACAACATGCAAGCTCTAATAGCATATTCAAATTTTGTATTTTCGATAGCTCCTCCAGCCATGGTATTTGACGTATCAACCAAAATCATCACGGTTATATCCCTCTCCGTTTCATGTTCCTTTACTATGAGTTTTTGTTGTCGGACGCTGGATTTCCAATCTATTAACCGGAATTGATCTCCAAAAACATATTTTCTCATTCCATAAAATTCAGAGCCAGTACCTTTTTGTTTTGAACGCTGAGTACCATAGTTGAGTTGCAACGATCGTTTAGAACCAAGAATTTCTATTCGTTTAATATCATCATAGGGCGGATATACCAAAATGTCAGTAACACTATCAGGAACAATTCGTTCAGTAGAGTTAAATCCAAGCCTATCTTTAATAGTCAGGGATAAAGGACCTAGCGGATATTCTCCTCGGACTTTAGGCTCTAAGATGTAAGAAAATTTTATAGTTCCTTTTGCACCAATCCTGGTGGATATGAAATTTTCCCCCAAAATTAACCTGAAGAGTTGAGGATTGTAGTAATCCCTAATTTCTAAAAAGTCAAAATTATGCCTGCCCGTATTCTCAATAATGACCTTAACATGAAGAAAATCATCTCTAAACACCTTTTCTTTATCAAGCTCCCTGTGAACTTTCAATTCTTCAACGTTCATTTTTAACGCAAAGAATGGTAAGCTAATTATCGTGCTGAATAAAAGTAATAATGCAAAGTAAATCAAAAAATAATTTACAAATGCAAAACCTGCGCATAAAAAAAATGCTGCAAACAATATCAGCGTTCTCCCTTTTCCACCAAATATATTAATACACCATATTTTACATGCTTTTATTTTTATTTATGAAAATTGCCCCAACCAATAGAAAAATAATCTTATATCGGGATGGGAATCTCTTCGAGAATACTTTTCACCACTGACTTGACATCTAATCCTTCTAGCTCAGCTTCTGGTTTTAATAACACTCTGTGATTTAATGCGGGTAATGCTAACGCCCTTACATCATCGGGGGTGACATATATTCTCCCCAAGATGGCCGCTCTTGCCTTGGCACATTTCATTAAAACCAAGCTTGCTCGAGGACCGCATCCTAATGCAATTTGAGGATGATTTCTTGTTTTTATGATGATATCACGTATATATTTTAGAATCCTATCATCTATATACACCAAGTTCATTAACTTTTGAGCCGCAAGAAGCTCCTCACCGCTTGTTATTATTTCAACGGATGGAGAATCTCCAGTTAATTGCCTTCTCAAAATCTCAACTTCCTCTTGTTGTTCAGGATAATCTAACCACAGCTTGAATAGAAATCGATCGACTTGTGCTTCAGGCAAGGGATAGGTCCCTTCCATTTCTACGGGATTTTCTGTTGCTATTACCATAAAAGGTTTTTCAAGTTCTAATGTCTGACCTTCTATAGTAACTTGTCGTTCTGCCATTGCTTCTAATAGGGCTGATTGAGTTTTTGGAGCACTTCTATTGATTTCATCTGCAAGTACAACATTCGCAAAAATAGGACCTTTTTGCAAGACAAATGCTCCTTCTGTTTGATCAAAAATCTTAGTCCCAGTAATATCTGCTGGAAGTAGGTCAGGCGTGAATTGAATTCTTCGAAAACTTATGCCTAAAACGTTTGCAAAGGTCTTTGCCATCACGGTTTTACCTAAACCAGGGACTCCTTCTAGTAGGACGTGCCCGTTAACGAGGAGTGCAACAAAAAGATGCTGTAATATTTCACCATTCCCTACTATAACACGAGATACTTCAGAAAGTACATCCTGAGCGATTTCTCTAATAGGTGTCACGTCAAGTTCATTTATTTCTTCTCGGGTTTGTGCTTTTTCTGCCATAT
>DXJM01000372.1 GCA_019057355.1 Promethearchaeota archaeon
CAATATACCTTATTATTCTTGATAATTATTAAATAAACAATAATCTATCTGTTGATATTCAGATTTTAAAATTATCAAGAATAATAAGGTATATTGCACAAATAACGTGAAATTTATGACTACACCCCTTTCAACTCCATCAATTCCCATAAATAAAATTCAACGATTTGAAGATTTTTATCGGCTTTTTCAAGAAAAGCCCGGAGAGTTCAAATATCTCGACAAGATCAATGAAATTTTCTCAAAAGGTGAAAATACTTTAGTCTTTTACTTTGAAGATCTCCTCTCATTCGATCCAGATATGGCTGACATGCTAAGAGATGATCCCGAAGTCTTGATTGAAGATGCTGTGGAAGCTTTTAAAAACTTATTAAAATTCCAGTCTGGAAATGTAAAAAAACAAGATTATTTTGTCCGGATATCAACTAGAGATGATAAAAGTCCGTTGGTAGTTCCCATACGAGGATTGAGGGCCAAACATATAGATAAATTAGTTTGGTTTAATGGGATTACCATCAGGAGTTCTACTGTAAGACCAAAATTAATGAAAGCAGAATTCGAGTGCAATTTATGTGGTGTGACATTTGAAATAATCCAATTAACGTCAAAAATTAATTGGCCAAGATTCTGCACGAATAAGCGCTGCAAAGCTAAAGCTCAGTCTGATTTTAGACTCATAACAAAAAGTTCAACTTTTATCGATTGGCAAAGCATCATGATTCAAGAGGTTCCAGAGGATTTACCTCCAGGACGGATTCCTCGCTCTGTGCAAGCAATATTGACTTATGATGATTTGGTTGATTCCGTTAAACCAGGTGATCGGGTGAAAGTAATGGGAATATATAAATCAGTCATAGCCCAATCAATTAATAATGAAAATTCCACCTTGTTTAAATCTTTTGTTGAAATAAATTTCATCGATCCAGAGGATAAAACCGAAGATGATATCGAACTTTCCAAAGAGGATCGAGAAGATATTGAAAAGCTCTCGAAAGAACCCATGATCCATAAAAAAATAACTCGATCTATTGCTCCTACAATTTATGGAAGGGACGATCTCAAAATGGCGTGTGCTTTAAGTCTTTTTGCGGGAACTCGCAAAAAAAACCCCGGAGGAGGTTATAAGCGAGGGGATATCCATATTTTATTTGTAGGAGATCCTGGTACTGGAAAAAGCATATATGGTGCTGAAAAAATATATATTGGTATAGACACTCTAAAAGGAACGGTTTGGAAAATCAATGAAATAGGTGATTTTGTTGATAAATTGTTGTTTGAGCATGATGAAAATATTCTTTTTAAAGCAAATTCAGAAGTACTAAGATTATCCGGATGTCCTTCCTATTATACTGCTTCACTAAATCATGAGGATTTGAAGACTCAAAAATCTAAAATTAAAGAAGTCAGTAGACATATAACGAGCTCTCTCATAAAATTAGAAACACAATCAGGACGCTCTATTGTTTGTACTCCTGATCATTCATTTAGTACCTTAATTGATGGAAAACTTACAATTGCTAACGGTAAGATCTTATATAAAATGTTTAAGGAAGATAAATTGTATTTACCTGTAGCTCGAACGCTCAATCTTAATCTTGATCAAGATTATATTGATATAAGTGTGTTTTCTAATGAAAAAGAACTAGCATGCTCTCGCCTTGTAAAAAACACACACTCAATACTTCAAAATAGAAATTTACATACACAAAAATCGAGTAAAAACACAAATAGTACACAATCCACGGTTCTTTTATATGAATATGGTCGTCAAGACCGATTGAAAAATGAGGGTTTTCTTGCAGCCCTTAAATCAACTTATCAAAAAAGAGATGATATTCCTAACTTTGGAAACTTGCTTCAAAAAATTACGATGAATTTTGGATTGGACTACCTTGGAGAAACTGACTATAGAGCTTTTATAGAAGAAATTTTTGATAAAACCCAGCAACAGCGTTGTAATAGGCACTATCTTGATAGATTGGCTAATAAGTTTGAAAAACTGTATAATGATAAAAATAAGCCCTTTACTTCAGATTTATTATGGTTGAAAAAGTTAGCACGCTCGGATATTTTATGGGATAAAGTCATAAAAATAGATCTTATCAATGAAGTAAGTTACGTATATGATATTGGAACTGAAGATGAGCATTTTATTGTAGCCAATGGAAATATTATTACTCATAATAGTGAGGTACTTAAATCTGCTGTAGAAAAATCACCTCGTGGATTATATACTTCTGGAAAGGGCTCAACTGCCGTCGGATTGACGGCAGCAGTTATCAAGGATAGCGAAACCGCTCAAATGAATTTAGAAGCTGGTGCCGTTGTCTTGGCTAACGGGGGCGTTGCAGCCATAGACGAGTTTGATAAAATGGATCCTGCTGATAGATCTGCTCTCCATGAGGCGATGGAACAACAATCCTACCATTATAATACGGAAATCCTAACAACAGGTGGAGAGAGAATAATAATTGGAGATTATGTTGACGATCTCATTGATAAAAATCAAATCAAAATTATTCAAGGGAAGAATTGTGAAATATTGAATTTCAATGAATTAGAATTATATTCAACTGATTTTAAATCCATTTATAAGACCAAGACCAATAGAATTAGCCGTCATAAGGCTCCAGATCATTTTTTTAAATTTACTTTTACAAATGGAAGAAGCATTACAGTAACTCCAGAACATCCTATATTCATAGTTAGAGATGGTATGTTAAGCTGCATGAGTGCAGAAGCTTGTAATGTTAATGAAATAATTCCCGTTCCTAAATTTCTACCTAATTCAACCTTGAAACTTGAATTGAATTGTCCTGATATTCCATCCCATCTATTGTCAACATTTTTTTCACTTCCTGAATATCTAAATATTCCCTTAAGCAGGATTATTGGGTATTTAATCTCTGAAAATCATACTTTTGAGGACTCGCGAGCAGAAATTAGATTCTCTAGCATAGAAGATCATTTAATTAGTGATTTTCATAATTTAATGGAAGATGTTTTTCATATTTTTCCTTTAAAAATCGAGAGCGAAGATGGACTGAAAACATTGAGATACATTTCAGTAGGATTATATGAATGGATGAAAAAAAATTTCCCTGAAGTCATGGTCATTCCTGAATTTAAGCGAATTCCTAGTAAAATTCTTGGAAATAGTTCAGAAATAGCAGGAACATTTATGAAAAGTGCTTTTAAGGTGGGTGGACGTGTTGAGTCATCAGGTATTTTTTTTTGTGCTCCATCTGAAGGATTATGCTCTGATTATCAAGATTTGTTGCTAAAATTAAGAATTCAATCAAAAATTATTTTTGATAAAAACTTTCACTCTTATAGCATTTATATTCGGGAAGAATCATTAATACTATTTTTTAATGAAATTGTTGAAATTGATGATAAATGCTTTTCAAAAATTAGAAAGTTAATAAAACCTGAAAATGTAAAAACAGAAATAAAATTATTAAATTCACATTTATATGCAGATATATCATGGGATAGGATAGAAAAAAAAGAAATCCTGGAGAATAGAGGAAAAAATTACACTCCTTGGGTATATGACTTGACAATTGAGCCTAATCATACATTTATTGCACAGGGTGCTGTTTTACATAATACCGTAAGTATTGCCAAGGCAGGAATTGTAGCGACACTCAAATCCCAAACTGCGATTATTGCCGCTGCAAATCCGCATTCTGGTAGATATAATGAGTATAAAAGCTTTGCAGAAAATGTGAGAATGCCCCCCTCACTTTTGAGTCGTTTCGACTTGATTTTTAAAGTTATTGACAAGCCCAATCCCGCAAAAGATGCTCAAATGGCAGAATTTATTTTAAGGAATGCTACCATTTCTTCAGATGAAATTATTGACGATTCGAAAGAAAATGATGAAAAACTAGCCCCTATAAACGGAGGATTGTTGAAAAAATATATTAAATATGCAAGAAGAACGTGCTTTCCCTTTCTATCTAATCAAGCAAAGGAGAGAATTAAAAGTTTTTATTTAGATTTAAGAGGGCAATATGATAGTGATGATGCTATTGTGTCAATTTTAGCAAGAAATCTCGATGCTCTTGTTCGTTTAAGTGAAGCCCATGCAAAAATGGCTCTTAGGGAAAAGGTTACTAAAAATGATGTTGAAGAGATTATAAAATTATTCAAGAGATATCTAAAAGATACGGGATATGACAAAGAAACAGGTAAATTTGACGTGGACATGATACTCGTAGGGCAATCACGCACGGCTCTAAACAAACTTGAAAGATTTCTCGACCTCCTAAAACAAGTATCTGAAGAAAATGAATGGCAATCCTTGGATAAAAGTTCCTTAATTCAGCGACTTGAATTAGAAGGATATGATAGGGCATTTATTGATAAATCTTTTGATGAATTGGTAAAAGAAGGAACATTATATGAACCAAAATCAGGTAAAATAAAATTTACTCGAAAAGAAGATTAAAAAATATTAAAATAGATATTAATTTATTTTTTTAAATTAAAAAACCTTTCATGTATCAATTCTGATATTATTTTAAAAGCTTTTTCTACATTTTCTCCATTTTTAGCCGAAGTGAATAAAATGGAGTTTGCATTAATTCTATTCCCTATATCGTTTATTTTTTCCTCAGAAATGCTACTTATCAAGTCTATTTTATTCCCAATTAAAATAACTGGAATATCAGGGCAATATTTTTGGATATCAGAATACCAAAAATCTTCAATCTGTAAAAAAGATTTTTCCCTCGTGACATCACCTAATATGAGTGCTCCTTGTGCCCCCCTATAATAGGTATGTCGCATTTGTATCCATCTTTCTTGTCCTGCAATATCCCATAGCTGGATCTTACCTTCATCACCAGATTTTAATCGAATTTTCTTAATATATAAATTGGTCCCAATACTCGCTCTATAATCTTGAGAAAAATGGCCTGATACATATTTTTTTACTAAACTTGTCTTACCCGTAGCTGGTTCTCCAATAACGAGTACTTTAAATATAAAATTCACGGACTTTTCCATCATTTTAAACTAAGTATTAATATGATTTAAAAATTATAAAAATTCTAAATTTATAAATATTTAACATGCTACTTGAAAATTTTTACTTTTAAAAAGATAAATTA
>DXJM01000373.1 GCA_019057355.1 Promethearchaeota archaeon
TTCCAATATCCAAGAGGTTTCACGTTTAATTCTTCCACCCTCTCTTTAGACATCATTAATAAAGCAGCAGCTCCATCATTTAAACCTGGAGTGTTTCCGGCAGTCACGAAACCATCCTTTCTAAAAACAGGTTCTAAATTATTTAATTTTTCCAAGGTAATGTCATCTCTTGGACTTTCATCCTCTGAAATTTTTTTTTTGTTATTTTTATTCATAATTTCTACAGGAATTATTTCTCTAAAAAAATGTTCTTGTCTTGCTTTTTGATATTTTAAATGGCTATTAAAAGCAAATTCATTGATCTCTTCAAAACTTAAATGAACTCGGGGAATCTCATACTTTTCATAAATTTTATCGAACTTTTTTATGATGTTTTCAGCAGTTTCTCCAACATGCTTATAACCCCCATATATTCCATGAATATCTGTAAATCCATCATAAAACAAGGCGTCAACTATTTCCCCATTATTCAAGCGATGACCCCACCTCAAGTCGAGCAGCATGTGCGGACATTGGCTATTACTTTCCATGCCTCCCGCGATAATGATATCATTGACACCTAATTGGATCTGTCTAGCAGCAATCTCGACAGCTTTCATGCCCGAAGAACAGATATTATTAACGTTTAAAGCTCCTGAGGTGTAAGGAATGCCTGCTTTGAGTGATGCTATACGACAAGGATTATTTCCCATGCCTTCTTGATGAATTACCCCCATTATCACGTCTTCCACCACATCAGGAGTTATTCCTGCTCGTTCCATGGTTGCTTTAATTGCGATCGATCCTAATTCTGTAGCAGGAATATTTTTAAATGCTTGGCCAAACTTGCCAATAGGTGTTCGAGCTCCACTAACTATGATAACATCTCTCAAGACCATCGACTCTTTCATTGTTTCTAATCACGACTATAAAAACCGTTATCATTTAAGGGATACTTTTTCCAAGTAGAGAATATTTACGCTCTCGCTTATCTTTTCTTTTTTGTAAATCTCGTATCCATTGTTTTGATATAAATACAAATTTTTTTCGCTTTTTTCTCCAGTAAATAACTCAAATCTTTTAGCATCAGGAAAATGCGCCTCAATGGTTTTGAGTAGATGCGTTCCTATCCCTTGATCTTGATATTTTGGATGAACTATTAGTTTTTCGATGCAACACGTGTCATCTTCTTGATATGCTCTCACAGATCCAATAATCTCATCATTTATCACAAATTTTAAAAGGATTTTATGGGAAAATTCTTCGATGATATCCTCAAGGGATTGAAGTAAAGGAGGTATTGTAAAGTCATTGTAGATTTTAGCTTCGCTAAGATATGCTTTTTTCTGGAGATTTAAGATCTCTTCAGAATCATCAATCCCTGCTTTTTCTAGCCTCATGAATCATAAAATCTCTCATTCGATTTAAATTCTTGTTATTTAATGGAATTGCTTTTATTTAAAAACAAGATACTATAAAAAGTATATTAGTATTATCTTAATCATGGACATTTTTTCCCATGTAGTGTTTGGCGCGCTCATATACCTGCTTTTCTTGAGGAACATCTCCTATGAGTATTTTTTTCTAGCATTATTTTTCGTAATCTTACCCGATTTAGACATTTTCCTCATGCTTTTGAAAGGAAAATTTAAATCTACTTACTTGGATCACCGAGCAGGTTCTCATTCCTACGTAATTGGTGTCATTCTCTCTTTTATAATAAGTCTAGTATATTCCCCCCTAACAAGGAAACCATTTTTTATCGTCTGGATTGTAGGATCGTTTTTTTATGGGATACACGTGTCTCAAGACATGCTCACCACTACAAAAATTCCTTATTTATACCCGCTTTCAAAGAAAGAGAAAGGTTTTTATGTAGAGAAAGCAGGAAGTCTCTTTACAATGATTTGTTCAACCATTTTCTTCATTTTATTAATCATTTTCTATTATAATTCAGTGGATCTAAATTATTACAGGATACTGGTTGACTTTTATACCTCATTCTTCTTAATTTATTACTTGTATAGAATAATTTCCAAAATACTGGTATCTACTAAACTAAATGGCAATCAACAATACTTACCGGGAGTTCTCCCTTTCTATTATCTTATTTTTGATAAAGAGATAGAAGATAAAAAAATATCCCTGAGTTTAATTAAAAAAGCTCATTTTAGAATAGCTAAAGAAATTCTCAAATATGAAGTTTTTTTAAATCTTGAAGAAATAACTCTTTTCGAAAAAGCAACTAAACTTTCTAAAAGTAATTATTATTTTGCAAAATGGACCACTCTCCCCTTATTTATTCGACGGGATGGTGTATTTTCGGTAAAGCTATTTTTTTTAGAGATAATGACCCGAAAAAAGACCTTGCATGTTCAATATGATTTCGATTATTCCACTCAGCAATTAATATCTTTTAGTCAAAAACGGAGTAAAATTCAAATACTTTAATGAGGAAGGGCTTAATTATGAAATCTAAAGATACAAGTTTTATATTATAATTCATTCTCTAAAGATATGAGATAAATTTTAGAAAAAAATCATGAGCACCAATGGAAATAGAAAGAAAAGAAAGAAAAAAAAGTGTTAAAATCTTCTGTTTAATAACCGGCATTTTTCTAACGGGCTTAGGAATAGTTGGAATTATTCTTCCAATTTTGCCGACTACTCCTTTTCTATTGTTGGCTGCAGGATGTTTTGCTATTAGCTCTGAAAAATGTTATAACTGGCTTCTCAATAATAAAATTCTTGGCATGTATATAAGAAACTATAAAGAAGGAAAGGGAATGCCAATAAAACTTAAAATTTTTACAATTTCATTACTCTGGATCACGATATTAATATCCATTTTCTTTTTTATCGATATTCTATGGGTAGAAATACTTTTACTTATAATCGCTCTCATAGTTTCAATTCATATTATATTAATACGCCCAAAAAATAAACCAAGCTCTTAAGGAAATAGATTTATCCTTATTATCCATAATTCTTTTTTTATTGGCATGTCAATAAATTTTATGCTTTTTAGAAAAATAGTAAATTAATATAAAGTAAAGATGCTTTTTGTAATTTAGAAATAATATTTAGAACATGGATGATGATTACATGGAAATCTATAAAAATTTAGCTAAGCATCTTGATAAAATGCCCATCGGGTATCCTCCCACGAAGTCTGGGGTTGAGATCAAATTATTGGAATATCTTTTTTCACCAATTGAAGCTGAGATTGCTTCAGTTCTAAATTTTGCTCCAGATCCATTAGATAAAATAGTTCGACGGGTAAAAAAACTTGGATTACCTAAAGAAGAAATTGAAAACATATTGGATAACATGTATAAAAAAGGTTTAATTAATTATGGCGTGGATGGTGAGGGAACTGATAAGAAGAAATATTACGCAAGTGCTCCTTTAGTTATCGGAATGTTTGAATACCAGGTAAATAATTTATCTAAAGAGTTTATTGAGTATTTTGAGCAATATGTGGAAGAAGCTTTTTGGAATGAATTCAACAAGCCAAAAATACCCCAATTACGCACTATTCCCATTGAAAAGAGCGTATCTCTCGATCAAAACATCTCAACTTACGATGAAATAAGAGACGTGATTGAAAATTCTGATGGAATTATCAGCGTAGCCAATTGTGTTTGTAGACAAGCAAAAGATATCCATAATGACTCATGTCAAAAAACTGACATGAGAGAACTTTGCTTTCAGTTTCGATCCGCAGCCAAGGCTTACCACGAGAAAGGACTTTCAAGAATGATCTCAAAGGAGGAAGCATATGAGATACTTGAAAAAGCGGAGGAAGCAGGATTAGTACTCCAACCAGGAAACTCTCAAAAGCCCCATTGCATATGTTGCTGCTGCGGTTGCTGCTGTGAAATCCTTACAAATCAAAAGAGATTGGCCCAACCAGCCCAGTTCTTCGCCACTAATTTTTATGCTCAAGTAAATGAAGAACTCTGTACGGGTTGTGGCACCTGTTTAGAGAGGTGCAACATGAATGCGATAACGGTCGAGGACTATTCTATAATAAATAAAAACAGATGCATTGGATGTGGTGCTTGCGTACCAACCTGTCCAGAGGCTGCTATTTCTCTCAAAAAGAAGGAAGAAGAAATAATCCCTCCTAAAAATACCATTGCTACTTATATGGCAATAATGTCTAAAAAAGCTGAATTAGCCCGTGCTGAAAAAGACTAACCCGCTTAATTGATCTATCCATTTTTTTCTATCCTATCATTATTAGTAAATGTGCTATATATTTTTATGTATTTCTCAAAAAGGGTTTTATATCCAAAAGAACTTCTTATTTTTTCAGAGAAATTTCCTATGCTTGTACATTCTATGATACAAGAAAGTTGTTTTTTCAAGGTATTTTTAATCTCATTTATGAACCGTGGAATGTCCTCTTTTAGAGGCACATCGATTAATTCCATTTTCGGTCTTGGGATGTATTGAACTACATCATTATTTCCGCAACCGCTCGTTATAATCTCTTGGATTCCCGGTAAATTGGTCATGATCGCGCGACATCCAGAAGCTAAAGATTCGAGTAATACTTTCGGAATCCCATCATAAAAACTTGGTAGAATGAATATATCAGTTGTTCTCAGGTGATTAGCAAGATCCTCTTGATTCATTTGACCAAGAAAGTGAATTTTATCTTCAAGACCAACGGACATATCAATGATTTTATCTTTTTCTGGACCCATACCGCTACCAACAAGATATAACTTGAGGTGATAATTGGTTTCTTCGAGAATTTCTCTAAAAGCTTGAATCAGTTGTGGCACTCCTTTTGAATTACTCAGCTTGCCAACATAAGTAAGTGAAATCCAATCCTTCTCGGGTTTTTGCTCTGATGGGTAAAAGAGATCCGTGTTAATTCCTTGTCCGATTACGTGTAATTTTGTATCTTCTTTAAAATTAAATAGTTTCATGATTGATAGTTTTTGTTCTTCACTTTGCACGGCAATTACATCAATATCTTTAATGGGATTAATGATAAATCTCTTTAAATGGTCAGCTAAAACGAGCTGTCGGAGCGCAGTATTATGGCAACTAGCGACTATTGGGATTTCCGGGAATAAAACCCTGCAAAGTGAAGAAACAAGCCAGAGATGATGGGAATGTATCAGATTTGGCTTGAATTGTTTAACAGTTTTCTTTAATGTTTCTGCAAATGCATTCAAATAAGACTCGAGCATTTCGCAAGTAAATTCTGAAAATTTCGTTGAACTATAAGGCATTTGATCAGACATGCCCGCAATAGGGAAATCAACATCAGATTGAATTGATTCATCATTGCCTCGAAATCTCACCCAATTTACATGAGCCTCATCTATTATATTTTTCAAGGGAAATTCTTGATCGGCTGGTTGACCGAAAACAATAAATTGCTCAATCTCCTTTCCTCTTGTTTCCGTAATTAAATTTATTAGATTTATTCCAGAACCCGTGAAATAAGGTCTTTGACATATTACTCGTAAAATTTTAAGAGGTGATTGAACTCTTTTTTTAATACTGAGTGGTTTATAATTCAATAATAATTGAGAATAATATCCTAATTCCAGTTGTAACACCTCTCTTGGCATTTCATGCTGAATGCTTAGTTGAATGCTTACTAAAAAATATGACCCATCGAGGATAGAAAGCATCAATCTTTTTTAGATTAAATCAATATTACAAGAAAAATGTATTCATTACGTTATTCTCATCATTCGGGATTTTTACTATTTGTTAAATTTTAGAAATATAGGGTAAAAATCATCAATTTTTAATACCTTTTCAGGACAATTTGAAAAATATATAAAGCAATGAATGCAAGTATTGGGACCTGCTTCTTCCAAATGATAATTCATGGCATTAGCAGGACATAAACTTGCACACGTGTATTTCTTTTCGATTTTTGTTTAATATTATCATATCTCAATTTTATTTTTAAAATAAGATTGATATAAAAATTCAGATTTTTTATTCCTTTCTAAATTGATAATTTTAAACAATTGAAACCTCTTAACAAATTTTATTCCTTAGAACGTTCCTTTTTGCTCCAATTCTTCTTTTATATTCATAAGTATTTGATAACTTAACTCATAAAATTTTAAAATATTACTAAAAAAATTAGTCCATTTAGCAATTTCACCATAACCGTTTAAATATTCAAGCTTGGATTTATTCTTACGCAATAAATGTTTCATTTCCTTGAATTTAGGAATCCAATCAATTAATTTTTCTGCATTACCTACCATGTAGTTTACTAAAGCAATATCTATTCTTTCCATAGAATATAATACTTCATTCGAAAAAGAATTCCTTTCTTTTTTAATTAGTTTCATGTTTACAAGACCATTCAATTCTTTATAGACCTTTGCGATTGAGAAATTTGACCGTTCACGAATTTCAGACTGAGTAAGTACTGGATTAAAAATAAATTGATTCAAGATAGCTGGTGAAGGAGCTCTTGTTCTTTGTAAAAATGACCAATTATATAGGAAATTTGATATTTCTTCCTCTATCTTTTTGACCTTATCGCTTGTTTCCACCATTTTTATCTTTTCTCGGTATTATGGATTGTGCAGATTCAATTAATCCTTTAAATATTTCAGCAAATCTAAACAATTGCGTGGCTCTTTCATGAATAAATTCTGCACCCATTTCTCCCTTTTCATTCAAATCTTTTAACTCAACTAACTTATTGCTGAGAAATGCATATAATTCAAGAACTTCATTATTCCGTGCTTCACTTGCTTCTTGTAAATACTCTTGTAATGTCTCTCCGAAATAATATTCAAATTTATTTGTTCTCACTATCCTTCTTTTTTTCAGTTCACACGCCAATAAAACATTAATATTTGCAGAAATCGTGCTTAATGCATAACCTGTTAATTCTTTTAATTGCTTTTGAGTCAATTCTTCATATAAAAAGATATATGCAGCTATAATACATAATTTATCTGAATGCCACTTGACCTTCCCAATTTCAACAAAAAAATCCACTAATGCGCTCTTAAATCCCTGAAATTCATCATGAAATTTCCAATCTGAAATATCATTTTTTTCCGACATCCTCATAATATGAATAATTAGTGAGATATTTAAGTTTTTTTACACATTTCGAAAAATACAAAAACATTTATAGCTAAGTCACCATCATATCATTAGCATAAAATATCCTTCAAAGGTAATGATTATGAATGATGAGAAAAAAATAAAGAAACACGATTATATCGTTGAAAATTCCATAGAAGAAACGATGATTGGACCTTTATGGGCAAGAGCTACCATTATTAAAAGATATCCCGGTATTTTAAAAGATCCCAAATCAATAGAAATCTTAGAGAAGATGAATTATGATTTTGAGAAATTATCCAAATTTCTTGGAGATTGGCGAGGTATCGGTCTTTTAGTGCGAGCTCATGCTCTCGATAATGCTGTCAAGAATTACATTCATCAACATCAAGAAGCAACGGTTGTAAATATAGCTGCAGGTTTAGATACCACATTCTTCCGAGTGGATAATGGTAAGATCAACTGGTATGATATAGATTTACCCAATGCTACCGAATTTCGACTTAGATTCATTCCTGAAACTCCCAGAAGCCACGTAGTTTCAAGCTCAGCTTTTGATCTTAATTGGATAGAACAAGTCAAGCATGATCCTTCTAAGGGAATTTTTTTTATTGCAGGTGGATTTATCTATTATTTTTCTGAAGAAACACTTATCCCGCTTTTCAAAAGTTTAGCAGAACATTTTCCAGGAGGTGGATTTGCTTTTGATTGCGTGAATAAATTGGCTGTCAAAGTGGTAAATAAACGAGCTAAAAAAGCTCAATCAGATTTATCATTTAAACTAGCTATTGGCAATCCCGAAAAAATCTTTCCAAGATGGTCTGATAAAATAAAGGTTAGCGAGTGGTATACCATGTATTCACGAGTTTCTCGAAATTCAGAATGGCCAAAAAAAGCGTTAAAAATGATCAAAGTTTCTGAGATTCTAAAAATTGCTAAAATCGTCATATTAAATTTTCAGAATTAAAAAGACATTATATTTTTTCGAAAACATTGAAGATACATTTTTAAAGGCTAGTAAACTATCTAAATAAGATTTGAACCAATAGACTACTTGTTTATATCCATGGAATCTGCCTAACTCTTACTTTTTTTTCGTTAGTTCTGACTTATATGGATTGCTTGACTTATTAAATATAATAGTCTATCAAAATTTGAATCTCGTAAAAATAGTGAAAATAAGAGGAACAATTTTAAAAGAAGGAGAAAATGTAGAGTATGGATTTTGATATTGATAATTTTAGATCAGTCTTTCTCAGATATACTCGAATGGCACATGATTTTCTTCCAAAAATGATCGAACCACATATTCTTGATGTTGGCTGTGGTTCAGGGGTACCTACTCTTGAATTGGCAAAAATGAGCAATGGAACTATCATCGCAATTGATGTGGATATGGAAGCTTTAACAAAATTCCACAAAAAGCTAAAAAATAGTAACTATGAGCACAGGATTACTATTAAACAAATCTCTTTACTTGATAATGAATTTCCTGATGAGAATTTTGATATTATTTGGGCAGAAGGGGCAATTCATGTCATTGGTTTTAAAAAAGGCATGAATGCCTGTCATAGAATCTTAAAAAAGAAAGGATTTTTGGTATTGCTTGAGGCTTTTGCCGGAATAGAAAAAAACTTGGAACTCTTTTCATACCGTGGTTTTAAACTTGTCAAAAAAATCGTCTTACCTGAAGGTATCTGGTTAAAGGAATATTTTGATCCCTTAGAAAAATTGATTGAAACAATTGATTATTCTGAATTGGGTCCTGATCAAGTTAAAGAAATAGAAAAAGCAAAAGATGAAATAGAATGGGTAAAAAATGCTGATCCCGAAGAGTTAGATTGTGCCTTTTATATTTTTTTGAAGAATTAAGGATTTTCCTTGAATAAAAAAGAGATGATTGGAATAGTTGAATAAATGAAATGCTCGTTTACAGCTTTATCATTTATATAATCACCAGTTTGTTCATTTCAATTTTAATTTGTATTTTTTTAACCATTCTTATCCTTTGAATTGGCCGGTTAAGCATTAGCGTAAGGATTAGCATTTTAAAGAGAAGTTATATATTTCTTAATGGTTATGGAATACTCAATTGTTATTTGGAAATTAAAAATTAAATAAGAAACAAGAAGAAGGGAATTTTAAACGGTTCACATGCCAAAAGGTAAAATTATTTTAATTACATTGAGATTTGGCTATTTTAAAATAGAAAGTATAGACTCTTAATTTGGTAATAAGGATTCTTTTTTCTTTCTCAGAAGTATTAGATTTATTTTTTCACTTGCATGGTATAATAGAATAATCTTAAATTGGCAAGTAATAATATTTCATTAAAATCTAATAAATTACTTGAATGATTAAAAAATGGTTGCAAAAAGTCAAATGAATGGAGGATGCTAATTTATTAAATATGGGCAAGAAACGAGGTTGTCTAATTTAGGATTAAAAGGTTTAATGTCTAAAACAGGACTACCATCTAATGCATCTAATCCAATGACCGTAAGAATGTTTCCTTTTTTTTTTTGGAGCTTTACTGTTGTCAATCCAATATTGTTTGGTCTTCTTGTCCCTCGAGATGCAAAGATCCCTCGAATTGAACCCGTATAAGTATCATCGGATAATTCATACTTATCACCACATAAATGAAATTGATATAAAACTTGTAGAAAACTCTTCTCTTCTATCCTTGCAAGCCCTTCTTCATATGCTTCATTTATGATAATATGGCTCACGTGTCGTTGCATTTCGAGTGAATCAGCGTGTTCTCTGAAAGAACTTCTTATAAAACCTATTTCATTGAATTTTATCATGATAATAAAACGATAATTGATGAGCGTATAAATTCTAATATAAAAATACTACTATATCATAAATTAATAATACTTATGAATATTACGGAATTATAAAGAAATATGAAATCATGAGTTAAATCTTACAGAAAAAAAAAATGATCATAATGTCAGAATTTATCATAAAACCGATTGGAATAGTTAAAAGCAGGGTAAATGAAGAAGTATTAAAATATTCAAATGAAGATCTGAAATTGGATATAGATTCTACAATAAATCAAGGAGGCGATTTAATAAGGTCTGAGATAATATTAAAAGAAGAATATTCGGATTGCCTGGAAGGAATTGATGATTTTTCCCACATTATCATATTTTTCTGGACCCATAAAGTGCCAGAAAATGCTCGCAATCTCAAAAAAGTTCATCCTGTGGGACTAAAAAAAATGCCAATTAAGGGAATTTTTGCTACACGATCGCCAGTCAGACCGAATCCAATTTGTAAAACAACGGTGAAGCTCGTAGAAAAAAAAGGTACAACTTTAATTGTAGAAGGTTTGGATGCTATAGATGGAACACCTGTTGTCGATATAAAGCCCCATTTACCTTTTTATGATTCTCCAATTAATGTTAAATTAGCAGATTGGATGTATTCATTAATGGAGGAATTAAAGAAATTAACTGGAAACTCTGAGATGAAGGAGAAATCAAACCCATATTCAATCGATATTCGTTCTCATCCTTGTTTAACCCTGAATTATAAAAAAAATTAATACGTCTCTTTTCCACATCAATACTATATATTTAAGAGCTACTATTGAATTTTATTCTCATTTAAAATATCATAATACTATATTTGCTATATTAACTATAAAAAAGATCTGAATTCTATCAGCAAAAAAAAAGAGTTGCACCTCTTAACCTTCTTTTAAATTACTACAATTCTGAGAAGTTTTTCGAGATTTTCATTCTATATGGCTTCAATTTTGTATAATCGTTATGATACCTATAGGATCGGATCGTAAAAATAACGATCGTGTTTTTTTTTAAAAGCTTCAGCAACCTCATCAACAATAGGTTTTATGAATTCACATCCATCTTTCGAAATTTCATATCTAACTGGAATGGACCCTAATACTTCTCCATCTACTTGGCAAATATATGGGTCATCCGTCCCATTAACCATCTCAATGATCACGTTCTTACTTGTATATTCTCGAATGCAGGGGTGTGGAATCGTGCGTGCCTTGTACATCTTGTTAAAATCAGTGAGCAATTTTAACTTGCCCATGTTTACGACTGAAATATGAAAAAGACCGTCATTTACACGAGCATTCTGGCACATGTACATCCATCCCCCATAACTTGGGCCATTCCCTACAGCAACTAAATTTGCTGGTCCTTCATGAACGTCATTATCCATTGTTACTTTTATTTCTTTATTTTTCCACCCAAAAAGTGTTTTTATAACAGTTATTTCATAGTTTCTCGTTCCATTGAGCCCTTTTTTTCCTTCGTTTGTTTTTTTCGTGACTAGCGCGCAAAATCCCTGTGAACCAATCCCTAAAAAATATCGCTTTTTATCTTCTTGGCGTACTGCTACCCCTACATCAACACGGCCAGATTTATTTTCAGCAATGATTTCACATGCTCTTTTTATATGTGGGGGGATTCCAATTGCGCCCGGGATGTCGTTCCCGCTTCCCATCGGAATAAATCCACACAACACCCCCGTAGAGGATGTAATAACACCATTCAGCACTTCATTGCAGGTTCCATCACCTCCCGCGCCAATTACATTATAACCTTCACGAGCTAGCTCTGAAGCAAGAGATATTGCATGACCAGGATATTCGCTCGCATATAACTCAAAAGAAACCTTCAACTTTTGAAGATAACCCGTGGCATTCTCAATTTCATTCCTTATTTTTCCACCAGCACTTATGGGATTATAAATGATCGCGTAATCTTTCATTTTACTCACTATTACTAAATATGATATTTTAGCTATAATTGTTTGTTTTCATATCATCTTTAAATCGAAATGAATCCTCGAATTTCCTTTAATTTATAATAAAACATTAATCCTCTAAAAATATCCACGATTGCTCCTGCCTCGGATTCTTGCTTCATTATCCTCATTTTTATATATAGATCCTTCGAGATTTGTAAAATTAGATGAGATATTTTTCAATATTGGTAAGTTGAGTATTTAAATATTCATTTGTTCAAATGTATTAGCACAAGGTGGTCCATCACATACTAAAATCTCATCAATACCAATTTTTGCAATCCAAGACCAGATAGTACTCGTAGTTTCTCCCCCGAATTCGAAATGGTTACATATTCCATCATTATGACCGCTTAAAAGTGTTTTAACCTTTTCAAAAGTGATTTCTGATTTGTTAACCTCATACCAATTCTTGATTATATTCAGTCTTAATTCGCTATTTCGAAAAGTAAAATTTTTATATTCATATTTCTTTAAACTTTTTGTTTCATACTCATTTGTGATACACATAAACCCATTTTCACTGTACGTGACGATTACTTCATCACCCGCAATTTCTACTCTAGCAATATTATCTTGTTTATCGCAAATTAAAAAGCAATGACCGCAAATATGTGGTATTTTTTCAATATATTCGATTGTTTCTTTTGTAGTTTTAAAGTTATCAACTATCCAACGGGTAATAATATTCATCCGTAAACCAGGTATCCATTCTTTTTTATATGAGGGCATACCGTGAATACTTAAGGTCAATCCTGCCTTATTCATCCCTCCATAACGTCCGACTATATGATCTGTAAATGATAGATTTGAGATTCCTTCTTTAGGAATAGTCCTCGCTACTGTAAAAAATTCTCTGAATGATTCTGTCCAATCATAATTTTGAGCAAAGATTGCGGTTTCTAACCCTGCATGTTTGCTACTGATCGCGAGAGAAGAGCATCCAAAGTCAATACCTTTTTTAAACATTGCTCGGTTTTGATAGATCATATCTTTTCCTAAAGCTAAAATGAAGGCATCCATTAACATAGGATTAAAGCCTGTTGCATCGCATAATCCTTGAAGCTCATCAATAATTCCTGGCGCGTACTGTTTTACAAGAGGTCTACACTCTTGTGCAAAGGCTATAGTTTTTTCAGAAGCGGGTGGTATTTGAAAAAAATCTTTTATTCTATTTCCTAACTGAAAGCCTATATCATAATAACTGCCAGAAAAATTAACTTTTATCATTTTGTCTTCATTTTCATCTCTTTTATTAAAGAAAAATCGAAATTGCTATAATTTTAAAAAAGATTTATGGTTTAAAAACCCAATTGCTTTATTTTTATTATTTTTAGTTAGAATTATCCTCCTTAATTTGAATATCATACAAATTAAAGATCCAGTTTCAATTTAGGAATATTATTTTTTAATAGTTTTCTTTTAGTAATTAAGAGAATAATCTAAAAAAAAGCATTATTTTCTCAAAAATCTATCCTCCCATAATTTTTTAAGCTTATACAGAAAAAAGGATCTTATATAATAAAAAATAAAAATAAAGCTAATTATCTTGAATATCTTATTTTGATTCAAAAAAGTAATAAATTGATATTAAATTATGGCGTCTGATATATATTATTTTACAGCGAGAACCCGCTCATACGAGCAAAGTTTATCAAAATTTAAAGGCCCATTAGCTCTAGAAAAATTAGGTTTTAAAGAAAAGGTTAATAAAGGTGATAAAATCTGTATTAAAACACATTTTGGTGCAGAAGAAAATGTACGATATTTAAGACCTAGCTATATAAGATTTTTATGTGATTATGTTAAACAGGTAGGTGGAACACCTTCTGTTGCAGAATCATGCGGATGGGGGGCACCAGAGAAATTTACAGGAAAACATTCTGAATATAGTGGAAGGGCATCTGAAGAAGAGTATTTAAGAGTGGCATTGCTACATGGTTTTACACCTGAAACAATGGGAGCTTCACTCCTTATGTTAGATGGTTCTAATGGTACTGATATCATAAAACAGAAAATTAACGGGAAAATTTTTAAAGAAGTCTTAGTAGCAGGTAGATTGAGAGAATTTGACTATTTAATTTTAGCAAGTCATTTTAAAGGACATCCAGCTACTGGTTTTGGAGGTGCACTTAAAAATCTAGGAATAGGGTGTGTATCAAAAGGAGGAAAAGTTCAGGCTCATAATGGCAAGATATTTAAGTTTAATTATGATGCCCCAATTGAAGATTATGAAGAATGTCTAAAAATTTGCCCAACTAAAGCAATAACTAAAGGTGAAAATGATAAATTACAGAGAGACGAGAGTTTATGCAAATTTTGTTACATGTGTAAATCTATCTGTAAAAATGATATAATTGATATAGGAAAAGCATCCCGGGAAGAATTTATTACCCACATGATTGATAATGCTTTAGGTGTTGTAAGTTACTTTGGACGTGAAAAAATATTTTACATAAATTATGTAATTGATGTAACTTATCAGTGTGATTGTAGTGGTGCAAGTGATGTGCCCTTTGTCTCAGATATAGGAATACTGTCTTCATTAGATCCCGTCGCTTTAGACCAAGCATGCGTCGATTTAGTCCATAAATTCTCAATGAATCCCCACTCTACCCTTGGAGATATTAAAGCATTAAATAACAATGAAAATGAATGGCTTTCTTTTATACCACGTTTCGATCCAGAAACAGGTAAATATGACTATAATCTTGATGGAAAAAAGTCTAAACATTGGGAGCTTCAAATGAAAGTTGCTGAGGAATTAGGATTAGGAAAAAGGGATTACAATCTTATTGAAATTAACATTGAAAAGAAATCTTAATTTTATTTTTTTTAAATCTCTTTGTAAAA
>DXJM01000374.1 GCA_019057355.1 Promethearchaeota archaeon
AAAAAATTTGTATTTTTTAATTACTTAAAAAACCTATTATCTTTCAGAGGAGATTTAATTTTGAGTTTATTTCTTGAGTCTTGGTGATTATTTTTTGAATTCTTCTAAATCATCATTTAACATTGTTTTTAACAAATAAAGCTTTAATTTTTTAATTTTTTCTAGAGTTAGAGAAAATTTTACTTCACAAGCATCTTGGAGAGAAGAAAGTTCATTATAGAGCGATTTTGCATATGTTTGATCATAGTTTTTTAGACTCGAAATGACATTTTTGAATTCAACAAGATAAAGATATTTATTTAATTCTTTGAGCATCTCCCTTCCAATTAGTTTTAAATGGGAAATGTTTTGTACTATACCGGTTTTAAGGGTAAATTCAAACTCCTTTTTAAATTTATCAAAGAGAACTTTAAAATAGTCTTTAATTTTTTTTTCAACACTTTCTAAATTAACGGTTGGATTTATAAAAAAAGTGATTGTAAATTTATCATAACTAAAAGTTTGTATTTTTAGGTTTATCCCCGTCATTCTTAATTCAGATAATTTTTGCATGTTTATGTTGAGTGAAAATTTTTCTAAGGCACTTACAAACATCGGTATCAATTCTATATCAAATTCAGAGTTAACTTGTTCTTTATTTTCTGAACCCCTTATAAAAGTTTCGAGAGCACCTTCAAAAATTTCAAATATGATCAAAGTTTTGCCAGATTTATCAGCTATAAAGCATCCAATAAAAGAAGGAATGTCATCTTCAACATGACTATTTTTTAGGGAACTATCTTGTTCGATAGTTTCTATTATCTTTTGAAAATGTTGAGACGTGTTTAAATTCTTTAAAATTTCATTAAAATCATTCTTTGTTTTATCAGTTAAACTAAAGATTTCTACATTATTTATGACATCTACTTGGATGTACCCTTTTTCTAATAAATATTGATATGCAAAATCAAGATTTTCCTTTGAAAGCCTGAGTTTGATAGTCTGTCCTTTCTTTGAAACCACAATTTCCTGATTAATATAATATAGGATCTTGATCAAAATTTTTAACTGATTTTCTGCAAGTTCCCCTAATGACATTTGTTTAAATAGATTTTCTATATCTAAAGGTGTTTGGGCGTTGCTCATATTAAGAAGACCTTACCATTAATAATAACAATGAAATCTTATTTAAATAACAATGAAAAAAGAGATTATATGTTCTGTTGATACAAAATTATGATAGTAATCACGTTAGATTATTTCTTTATTTTATTTGCGATTAATGCTGCAGATGCTGCGGCTCCAAATCCATTATCAATATTAACAACTAATAAACCGGGGGAACAGGATTGCAGCATGGTTATTAATGCCCCTTCTCCGCTTGCGCCAATTCCATAGCCACTCGAAATAGGAACCCCAATTACTGGGACATCAACAAGAGCAGCAACAACTCCAGGGAGCGTTCCTTCCATGCCAGCGCATACGATGATCACGTTAACACCTTCTTTAATCATTAGGCTGAGTGGGGTAAAAATTCTGTGGATTCCTGCGATACCAACGTCATAACTAGTAATAACACCACAACCCATTAATTTCAGAATTTCTCTTGCTTCTTCTGCAATTGGAATATCAGAACTTCCTGCAGTGATAATTCCTACAATCCCACCTTTTTTTTCGAATTGGTATGATTTATCTTTGATTATAAGTATTTTTGCTAATTCATTTTTTTCAATAATATAATTAGAATCTTTATTATAGGACCTGAAGATCAATTCTTCATGCTCCTTGTTATATCGAGATATTATTGCATATTTATTGCTTTCTAAAAAAGAAGCTACAATCTTAATTAGAATTTCAGACGTTTTATTTTGTGCATAGATGACTTCAGGGACGCCTGTTCTTGCTTTACGGAAAACATCCAATTTTGCAAAATCTCCAACTTCTTTTATCATGTTAACTTTTAATAGTTTTTCCGCTTGTTCTAACGTAATTTCCTCATTTATTAATTTTTTCAATATTTCTTTTATATCATCCATTTTTATCACTCATTTTAAAAGCTTAATATGGCGAAAGATCTTTTTTTTAGTAAGAACATTAATCCAATTTTCGATTCCAAAATTATCTTGAGTATTAGAAATATCTCCTTCAAGTAAATTTGGTTTATAAATATCCCCATTAAAGTTAGGAGGGCGCCCGTATGATTTAACAGGTTCCCAATCTGAATCATCATAGTTTAATGATCTCCATTCGTCTGTTTCTTGGGAATTTCTCGAACAGACCCACCAATTATCACTGGTAATGTGTTGAATTCTATTATATTTTAACTTATTTTGTCCATATATATTAATTCCTCCTTTTTCTCCCTCAAAATTCCAAGCTTCTATTGCTAAGACATTTTCTCCTTCCTTTAATAATTTGGTAATATCAAAGGTTTTAACTCGTAATTCAATTGGAAGAGGAGAAAGGGAAAATCGACTATAGACATCTCCCAAAAATTCATTATTCAAGTAGATTTTCATATAATTCCCAGCAATGCATTGAATAACCGCATTATTAATTGGTTCTAGTATTTCTATAGTTTTTCTGAAAAAAATTGGACTCGTTGATTCTTCTGGATCATTTATCCATATCCATTCAGACATTAAAAATGGATCGGTAAAATGTACATTCGTTTTAATTTGTTCTATCTTCTGTTTATAGCAATTAATTAAGAAGTCAAATAATTTTAAGATTTTAGGTAAAGAAGGACGTTTTACAGCTTTATACCATAGCTTTTCATATCTCATTTTCATATATTCTGTTTTTATGATGAATTCTTGTAATTTAGGTATAATAAGCTCATGTATTTCTTTTACAACACCTAATTTTTGCAAAGAATCCGAAACTTCCTGGGATAAATCAAGTTTTTCCGCTAAGTAATGTGCCAGTTCAGCATTAAATTGAATATATTTAAAATTTTGGGGTTCAAATATAACTTTTGACTTTAGCTCATCATACAACTCTAAACTTTGATTAGCAATATTGTATAGTTTTTTGTAATTTCTAATACTAGTACTGAATTTTTCAAAAGGAAATGGATGCCTAAACAGGTGGGAATAAAATGAAGGAGAGATAAAGGTTGAATCTTTATAATAACTAGATGCTGAAGAACTCAAAAGTGTAAACATTTGATGGAACTTTGATAAATATTTTTTATTTATTCCAAAAAAAATATACCCATATCGGCTTATGAAATCAGAATAGTCAAAATTTAGAAACGTCCAAGAAACTGCTCCCGTGAGAATCAAGCCAAATAGTTCAGTTTCTCTGAAAGAATAATACCATTGTTCCCCCCATGAACTCGAAACTAATCCCAAACAGCCTTTATCCTTGTATTTATAGGCTTCCTTGGCAAGATTTATGACATTTTTGCTAGAATTCTTGTTATCGGGAAAATGTCTATTCCAGTTCAGCATTGAGGGATTAACAATTAATCTATAACCGGCATTCAGTAAATTTTTAATTTTTGAATATTTCTCTTTTGGAGCATAGTTTGAATACATTAGGATGAAATTTTTATTCAAAACGTTAATGAGATCATTATCGTGTTTTAAAAGGTCATGATAAAGAATAATATTACGATTATCATGCTTTTTTGTGATATTATAGATTTTTTCAGAGAATTCAACAATTACATTTTTAATCTTTTTATTTTCAATGTAATCTTTAGAGCGAACGGTTCCTATATCGTATGCTTCATCACATCCAATATGAAAATATTCTGATGAAAAACATTTACTTATTTCAGAGATAAAATCTTCAATAAATACATAAATCTCAGGATTAGAAAGATCAAAGCAATGACCACCGGGAAATTCTCCTAAAGGTCGATAATCATCATGCATCAGGATATTATCAACATGACCCAAACATTCAAAAATCGGGACCAATTCAATAAAATGTTCTTTAGAATACCTATCAATTTCTTTAATTTGCCCAATTGTTAAACCTCCACGATTTTTTCCAATTTTTGGATGTTTGGGATGTAAAAATACATCTTCCATGTAAAAAAAACAAAAGTTCAACTTGTAATGGCTGAGTATTTTTAAAAACCGTCGAGCACCTTCAATTGTAAAGACCTGTCCACGAGAAACATCTATGGTAACTCCTCTAATTCTTAAATCGGGAAGGTCCTTGATTTCTATTTCAGGGAGATATAATTGATTTCTTTCATTGATAGGAGCTTTAATTAATTTTTTATTTGAAAGGAGGGAATTTTTCATTAACTGGACTAATGTTTGAACACCATAAAATAACCCTTTTTCAAAATTACTATAAACACAAATCTGATTGTTGAATATCTCAAGATTATATGCTTCATCATTATTTATGTCTAATAAATCCCATTCTGTTTTTTGTTGTATTATTAATCTATCAGAGTCTTTTATTTCACCTTCTTTAAGTTTTATAGAAGAATTTTGCCGTAAGAATTCATTAATATCATTAATTAATAACTTTGGTTTTTCAACATTAAAATGAGCTAAAATACATTCAGAATTTAGGATATAAACATTATTTTCTTCTAATCTATTTATTATTTTAGGGGAAGGGATGAATATTAAAGATTCTGTTAAAAACTCGGGTATCTTGTGTAGATTTGTAATAATTAATGCTTTCAATTGAGACCTCATTGGAAAACATGATTATTTTTAATAATTATTTCTTATTCATTTTATGCTTT
>DXJM01000375.1 GCA_019057355.1 Promethearchaeota archaeon
AAAAATTAAAAATAATAAGATGTTTTAAAATGATATAAATACTAAAAGGAGTGTTGTCATACCTTGAAAAAAAAAGCAAAAACAGGATGGTTGATGATGCCTAAAATACATTCGACCTTCAATGATCCAACTTTAGAAGATATATTGATTCAAAAAGCTACTGAAATTCTTTCTACGGAAAGTGACGCTCCAGCATTCATATTTTTATGTGGTAATTTCTTTGATGTAAAAGCATACGTCTATTCAGCCCTTAGAGCATGGAGGGGTGCTGCAAAACCTTCGGATAAAGGAAGAACACCAAAGTTAGAAGCAACCTTCGCATCATTATCTGTTTACATGAGTTCATTGCTTTCGCTCCAATCAGATTTTTATTTTGCATATGATGAAATTAAAGATATTCTCGTGGACAGTAGCCGAGAGGATTTATGGGCGATATTAGAAGAAAAGTTACCCTTCATATCATTACCCCCAAAAGAAATGCTCGGTGCTCGCCCTTCGCCAATTTCACCTTATTTTGTAATAAAACAAGATGATGAACTTACCCTTGGTGAAATATATCCCAGCGTTTATCTCACGCAAGTGATAAAATCTATAAAATCCAGGTTTTTTGTGTTTTTTCAACATCAAGGATATTCCGCATTTGGATTTTTTAATTCATTCCCAACTTTCAAGAAATTTGGGTTTGAACAAAGTCCAAGAAAATTTTCTGATGAGCCTACGCCAGAAAATCTCATTAAATATGCAAAAGGCGCAAAGAATCTGAAAGAAATTTTAATTGCGCTTATAAATGCCCATAATAATGCATACCTTTCACAATTTTTGATAGATGATTACGAATTATTATTGAATAAATTATTGGAGGTTTAATAAAATCATGGTTAATGTTGGACTTTTAGGAGATATCTCAGTTGGGAAAACAAGCATCCTTCGCTTGTTTGTTAAATATTTAAACAAGGGAGATGTAGAGAAAGTCGAAGGTGGGAAAAAATGTACCGTTGTAAAGACAGATTTCAGCGGGGAAGCTACAGTACCTCAAGGGGATAAAGAGGATAAATTAAATGAAAAAGAAACAAAAACAATACACCCAAACCGTCTCGTATTTCGGGAAGATGAAGGGGGAAAAGCCCACACGATTTTTGCTCCTGGAGGAGATCGCCAGCGTGCAGTGGTAAAAATGGGGATTATAACGATAAGTAGGATTGCAACACAAATTATCGCAGTTTTTTCCCTTGATAGAGACATGAAAACGCAATTTGAATTTTTCAATGATGTAAGGTTTTTTCCAGATTCTATATATGTTTGTCTAAATAAGATTGATTTATATAAAGGAGATAAAGCAGCCAAGTTAGATGAGATAAAAAAACAGATTGGCGATTTCTTTAACAAGCGAAAAATAAAAATAAATGATTTCTTTGTCACGTGTGGTGAAACAATCGATGGTTTTGATGATTTTAACAATCATGTTGCAGAAATGATATTGAAAATCACCACTTCACATTAAACAATTATTCTCTTTTTTTATTATCACCATATTGCACTTCTTTTAGTTACAATGATTCACTCACCTTAACATTCAAGTATAAAATTAATAAATGAAAAAAAATTATTTCCTCTAATTTTTTAAGAGATATTTCTTATATAAAATAATAAAAAAAATGAAAAATGGAACCGAAAATCCTCTTAACTGGTGCTTTTGGTAATGTAGGACAAAATACCTTGATGCACCTTCTTAAGCGTGAATATGAAGTAACATGTTTTGATTTGCCCAATTCAACAAATAAAAAAACATGTAAGAAATTGTTGAAAAAGTGGCAATTTAACACGGTTTGGGGTGATATCCTTAACAAAGATGATTTAAATAATGCTGTTAATGAAATTGATTGTATCATCCATCTTGCAGCCATCATCCCTCCTTTAAGCGAAAAAAGTCCCGAATTAACAAAAAAAATAAATATTGAAGGAACTAGAAATCTTATAAATGCTGCAAAAATGTTGCCGACTAAACCAAGATTCATAATGGCAAGTTCCGTGGGTGTTTATGGTCCTACAATGCATCTAGAACCTCCCGTGAGAATTGATAGTCCATTAAATCCTTCTGACCATTACTCCCATTCAAAAGTGGAATGTGAAAAACTTTTGAAAGAGAGCGGGCTTCCCTGGATGATCTTGAGGTTAGGGGCCGTCTCAGCTGAAAAAGCTTCTCTTAAAGTTGCATCTATCTTGTTTGAAATGCCGCTTGAACAACGTACTGAATTTATTTCATCAAATGATTGTGGAATTGCATTCACTAATGCTGTAAAGCTAGATGAAATTAATAAGATCTTTTTAATTGGAGGTGGTGATGGTTGTCAACTAACCGTAAGATACTTTTTAAAAGGATTCTTAGATGCGTTTGGTCTAAAATTGCCTCCTGATGAAGCTTTTAGGCATCCTACTAAAAAAGAGGATTGGTTCTATATTGATTGGATGGATACCAAAGAGTCTCAAGAAGCACTCAAATTCCAAACTGTGACATTTCAACAATTCGTCGATAAATTAAAGCGAGACCACCGAATGAGAAGATTAGGAATAAAATTATTTTCTCCTATAGCAAAAGTAGTTTTATTAAGGATGTCCCCTTATTACAAGTCCTCTAAAGGTAATGTTGTCGAAAATAATTAGGTAGATCATTTTAATTTAAAATTCTTATTCTTCTTTTAATTTAAGGGCTATTTTCATAAATAGAGCATTTAGATCTAATGTATACCCAATTAAGGATGTTAAGCGAACATCCCCGTTATATTTATCTATCTTAAGATAACCTAATTTCTCTAATTCCTTGAGGTCTTCAATGACAAATTTTTTTTTTCTCAAGTTTCGAATCTCATCTATTTTCCCCACTCCTGAATTGCTAAAACAACATGCAAGCGTGTAAAATAAGGTTGCTCCCAATCTTGGTTGATCTTTAAAGGGATTTGCGGAAATAACATCTGTTGTATCGTAATCAAATGTTAAAAACCAATGATCGTCTAGGGGATTAAACCTTAATTGCAACCCTAATGGTTCAAGATGGTACGAGAGATAATTTATTAAATTTTGGAACTCAAATGACTTATTTTTATCCTTAATATTTAAAGTATCAAGAATTTCCTCTTCCGTAGCACCTATTTGGATCGCGTTGGTTTTTTTGCTTAATAATTGCATTAATATTGATAGTTCATTCGTGATTTTCACCTCTTTTCAAATGTATAGTGTATTTGTTTCTTTTTGGAACTTAATTTTCCCTAATTGAAGCAAGTGCAATATATAAACGAATTTTTCGTATATCTTTATTTGATCATGTTCACCATCAAATATCTCATCAAAGAAGCAAGGTAGTTTTTCTATAGTGGAATCATAAAATTCTAACAAGTGATCACTAAAACCTTGTTCGGGAACGGAGAGAATAAAATACTCTCCCGATTTCCTGCTCATTTTTAAGTGTTCTATGTTATAACTTTTTTTTTCTAATTTTCCTAACTTTTTCCTACTCGCTTCTAAGAATTCAAGTGATAGTGGATCTAAATTGAACGTCGTTCTCCAGCACATGTCAAATAACTGGTTTATTTCCCCATCGTCTGGATCAAGTTTTAGGTATTCAATAAATTTCTTTTCATTATCTAAAGAACCTAATAATTTTCTTAGTTCTTCAAATTTTTTTTCTAATAGATTGCATGCTTTCATATAGGTCTTAGAATTTTTATCAAGATAATTTACATTGATCGTTTTTTGTAATTCCGTGAAGATCGATACTAATTCATAATTCAATATGTTTATTTTACCGCTTTTTACTTGCTTTTGAATTTCATCAATTTTAATAGATAACATCTCATTAATTTCTTCCCCTTCTTCCATTCATTCTACCTCCGTGATTACTTTTGGTTTAAAAATCGTGGATACCTCTTTTTTACCTACCCTTGCAACTCCTATTATTTTATCCGCTAAATGATATATCTTATTTGAAGTTTTAGGTAAAAACATTATCATTTGGATGGGATTTTGTTCTAAAGTCGATTTAATAAGCTGGTATGAAACTTCTGAATTTTTATCATCCAAGAACATTCCCGCCTCGTCAAACATGCACAATGGAGAAGGTCTAATTTCCTGTAAAGATAACATCAAGCAAATCGAAATCATTGAAATTTGTCCTCCTGACAAGGCATTAAATGTTTTTAGTTGATCCTTTGATGTAGCAGCTTTAATTTCAACTCCTAATTCTTCAAAATTACCAATTAATTCTAATTTACAACACGATTTTATCTGAGAAGACTCAAATTTTTGGTTTATTTTTGATTGTAAATCTTTTAAAACGGACTTGAATTTCTCGTAATACGCTTGTTCAAGTCTATCCTCTGTTTTCATTGCCTCTTTTATATCAATTTCTAAATCTTTCTGATTTTTAGCAATCTTCTTTAATCCATCCATTATCTGATCTCTTTCTATTAAGAGTGAATCATCCACGTCTAAATATTTTAGTAGCTTTTTTTCAACACGTGCGAGATCTTCTTGGATGAGTTCAATGGAACGTGGTTGAAAATCTTCAACATCACCTAGCTTTTTATTTATTCGTTCAAGAGCTTTTTTTTTTGTATCAATGTCATTATTTAAAGAATTTGACGCTATATTTTCTTGTTCCAAGTCAATATTGAGCTGGATATTCTTCTTATCTAGTTCATTTTTTTCAGTTTGAAACCTCTTTACATCTTCTTCGAATTCTGAAATGCTGCCTTCACATTTATCGATTTCATTTTCAATAGTATCCAATTCTTGATATATTTTAAACGCATTTTTATCTGCTTTTTGAAATGCTGCTTTTTTATCATCGTGTTCTTTCTTCGTAATGTTAATTTCATTTGATTGCGCGCTAACCTTTTTTTCTATATCATTCAAGTCTTTTTGATTCTCTTTTTGTTTTTGTATCCATTTTTTCTTTTTATCATTTAAATTGGTCAATTCACTTGGTATATTTTTGATCCTGTGAATTATCTTGAAAAAATTTGGATCTTTTTGGATTTCTAATTCTTTTATTTTGCCATCAAGGATTTTCATGTCTTCCTCATTGTTTTTTATTAGCTCTTCATGAGCTTGCATTTTTTCATATAAATCATTTTTTTTATTCGTTAATCTTTGCTTTTGATTGAAATTATACAACAAATCATTGAAAGCTTCCTTTTTTTTATAAATCTCTTTTTGAATATTATCTAATTTGGCTAAATCGATTTTTAAATTGGAAATACTCTCATTTAACCTGTTTATCTCACTTTCTAATAATTCTGACTGTTCTTTTTGGGTTCCTACAGACAAGGTACCTTTCAATTGCTTTATGTAAGGAGTTTCATAGACATATTTATAGGAAATTATCTGTTCTCCTTTTAGGGTCACGCATTTTCCCTTAAAACCATGATTTTTATACACTTGTTTTCCAGAAAGGAAATCTTTTACAACAAGGCAATTTTGAACTTTTGAATAAATAACTTTTTTAATATCTTGATCAATATCATCAATGGTTATCAATTCCGCAAGATAACCTATGATCCCGCTTGCAGATAACTCCAATAAGGGTGATATATTGAGAATCTTTGGAACATAGATATTACAATAGGCATTATATTTATACTTGAGCCTTTTTAATAATTCTAACGTGTCCCAGTTATCTACAACAAAACTGTAAAGCACTTTTTCTCCAAGCACGGATTCGATTGCATAACTCAAGGAATCATCATATTTTAAATAATCAATTATTGGACCTTTTGCATTCAATTCACGCTTTTTTATTTCTTCTTTGAGTATTGTTATGTTAGTAGGTAGAATCACTTTTCTCTCCTTTAATGATGCAAGCAATGGTTTGAGCTTTCTAATCTTTTTTACCTTTTCTTGTTCCATTTGTTCTATGGCATTTTCTAAAGAGAAAATTTTAGCAGAAATCTTCCCTAGTTCATTATCAAATTTTCCTAGCAAATCTTTTGTAGGATTCTCAAGAAACCATTTATTTAATTCTAATTTATGGTCTATATCTTTTAGACTCTGAAAGATCTGATTGATTTCTGAATTAATATCCTTGATAATGGTTTTAATCTCTTCATTTTCTTTTATTTTCTTGTTTTTTGAAGTGATGATATTATTGTAAGTGTTTAAAAATTCTTTATTTTCTTCAATTTTTCTAGTCAAAATTGCCTGTTCTTCGATGAGGTTGTCAAATAATCTTTCTAATTTGGATACTTCCACTAGCATGAGATTGTTCTCTTTTTCTTTACTCTCTTTTTTCTTCACAAGATTACTTAATATTTTTTCTTTTTGGGCAATGATTTCACTTAGTTTTTCGAGTTCTTCTTTAGCAGTTAATTTATCTTTTTGCCAATTTTCAATTTCTTTCACTAATTCTTTTTTTTTATAGCTTAACTCTCCGATCTTCTTTGATATATCGTTAATTTTGCTCCCAATATCTTTTATGTGTTTCTGGTATTTTTGAATCTCTATATTGCAGGTTTTCATTTCAAATGTTAAAATGTCAATATTTACTTTTATCTTTACACTCTTTTCTCTAAGTTGATCTATTTCTGCTTGTATTTTTTTTTTATTTGCCCAATTTAGCTCATCATCGAATACATTTTTTTGTTCTAATATTTTTTTTTTTTCTTCTAATCGTTCTAATTTTGGTCTTATAAGATCTAATCCTATATTCAAGGTATTTTTTCTTGTAATCAATGAATTGAGTTCTGATTTCAACTCCATGACACCATGCTTTTGCTGCAATATTTCATCTCTTAGATTCTTCAATCCAATGCCTTCTTCAAGAAAATTACATAAAATAATGGGCTTTAATGATTTTATTGCATCGACCTTGCCCTGGCTAACAAAAGCAAAATGATTATCTGGATTAAAATTGAGTTCTTTTATAATTTTTTGAACTTCCTTGGTGGTTATTCTCTTAAAGGTTTTTGTACCTGGTTCTTGTATTGAAAAAAAAGGCGTTTTTCCTTTAATAACGGTTCTCTGTAATTTAATCATTCTTCCCCTATTATTAATATGGATTTCAACCATAGCATGTTTTTCGTCATTCCTAATGAAATCCGACCATTTTGAATAACGCTCATCTCTTTCATTACTTCCTAATCCGAATTTAATTGCTTGAAAAATTGAGGTTTTTCCACTCCAATTTGGTCCTATGACTAAATTGAATTTCGCATCTCCAAAATCCACTTCATCTTTTTCAAAAGAAAGGAAATTTTCTAAAATGACTTTACTAAGATAGGTATCCCGTAAAGTCGACATTATTGAACTTGGAGTTGCCATCTTTTATCATCTCATTTATTGTTCCTTTCCAAAAGCAAGCCTTATTAAATCCACTCTTTTTTTAGCTTTTTCCAGGTTGAGATGTGCTTTACCTGGTGTATCATTTAAAATAAAAGGATATCTTGCCAATATTTTTCTGTCATTTTCTTCAATTGGTTCATTTTTTTTCAATTTATCGATAATTAGCATGATTTCAGTATAGTTTTTTGAGGCAGCATTTTCATATAATTGATTGAGCATGAACTCTGAATATCCTTGATTTTGAATGGTTTTAATAAGATCATCAAACCTAACACTCGGTGATAAATATGTACCATTCAAGCGAGGATCTTTCTTACTTGCGCTTAATTTTTCAAAAATTTCATTATTATTACCATTTTTCACGTGGTAGGGAATGAAGTCAGGGATGAATTCACCAGATTCTATCAGATTTAATATGATAGGAGTTATTTCATTGCTGGTTTCATTTAGATCTGAATTTAAAAAATGCTTAAGAATGGCAATTTTGATCAATTGTTTGAGATTCACCACTTCCCAATTATTCGTATGTGCCACAATTGAATTAATGTCAAAGGAGATTCTTGGATTTTTTTCTGAGATTTCCCTTAAAATCGCTTCTCGTTCTATATTGCTTAATATCGGTATATTAATGAAAAGATCAAATGCTTTATATAAATCAATTGAATTATCTATAAATTCTTGATATTCTGTTATAATCCATGCAAGGATGACATTTTTTTCTTTATAAGACATTAACTCAAATTTATCATGCCAATGATCGAGAAAACTACTTAATAGGCTTCTTCCTTCAAGAATTCTCTTTATATTTTTAGATTGATGTATTACTATTATTTTTTTATTTGTTTTTTCACTCAAGGTATTTTTTTCAGTTTCACGTTCATTAGAACTAAGAACTTCCAATTTTTTATTTAGATCATCGATGAATTTATCTGGAGTTCTATGAATTTCATTAGCGTTTATTTCAATAAAATCCAGATAATAATTTTTTGATATTACCTTCAAGTAGTCTATTAAATCCGTGCCAGAATGAGAATTTATTAAAAGGGTTCCTTTTGGCTAAAAAAAAAAACAAATAGATACAACACCCCCAGCCCCCCCACCCAACAATAACCAACCATGCCCCTCATGATAGCTAGGCCGTGCTGCATAGTCCTCTATT
>DXJM01000376.1 GCA_019057355.1 Promethearchaeota archaeon
TGAAAATAATTTTCATAAAAATATATTAATGACTCTCATACAATGGCACTACGCTCATCGCTTATAAAATTCAGGAAGGAATTCAAATTAAAAGAACATTCAATTACAATTACTAGAAGAATTGTTCAAATTATTGCATTTTTTATGATCAATTATGTTATTTTAGAACTCATTTTTGCAATCAACTTATTGGCTATTGAAAACCTTTTTAAGGTCGTGCCTTTTCTCCATTCACCAAGAAATTCCCTCTCAGGAGGAGCAGGTTTTCTTGAATACATATTTTTTTCTTTAGGTGAAGGTATTTTTCCCTTTTTTTTATTAGGTATCCTTATTTTAATAATCATTTTTTCAAATCGAATTGTCTGCGGGTGGATCTGTCCAATTGGAACCATTCAAGATGGTTGTGCTGCAATTGGAGTAAAAAAAAGAAAGACTCTTAAAAAAGAAACTCATGAAAAGTTACTAAAATTAAAATACGTTCCTATAATCTTCTTAAGCCTTCTTTTTGTATCATTAGCAATTAGTAAATTATTTGATCCAAATATTTACACTGTTTTCAAGGAAAGTCTCAATTTTGAGCCTATTTTTTCGGGAGACAGACCTCTTGGTCTTTTTTCTCTCTCAGAATTTTTATTTTATACATTACCTAACCAAATAAAAACATCATGGGAAACGGGATCGATATTACCCTTCTTCTCAAATTTTTTCTTGTTATTAGTCTATATATTTTATTTTGGCATCTTAATCGGATCGATATGGTATCCGAGAATCTACTGCCGGTATATCTGTCCATTTGGAGCCGTGGCCACAGCGCTCAATAAGTATAGCTTATTAAAATTATCGAGAAGTCCCGTAAAATGTGTTGGAAGAACGGAATGTGGAAAATGTGAAACAGCGTGTCCAAAACAGATTCGAATCTTGGATGAGCCTTTTGAATTTTTCAATGGTAAAGGAGAATGTGATTTTTGTTTAAAATGCAAGGAAACCTGTCCTTACAAGGCGATAAACATTAAATTCGGATAAAATAATTTGGTCTTACTACGATATTTTTTGATATACTTCACTGAAATATTTATCCGACATTCCAGCTATGTAATCTTTTACAATGAGTTGAAGTTTATTGGTTTTTTTGTGAGGGATAAAATAGGTAGAATAGGTTGAGTCATCAATATATTCAACATGATCCTTGAAAATCGATGAATCGTAGTTTTCTTGCTTGAGGTTTTGCAGGCAAGTTTCATAAATTATTTTAAATTTGTGTTCAACTAAATGATTCATGTTTTCATCTCTCCTTAGGTAGATATTTGTATAATTAAACCTTTTCAATTCTTTCAAGGCCTCAAATATAGGTTCGCTATAACCTATAGTCTCGTGCTCAAGGCTATAACTTATTAGATCCATTATCAACGAGTTCATAATTTTTCTATTCGTATCTCCTAAAATTTTAACACAATTCTTAGGTATATCATTTCGGGAGATCAGCTTTAATAATATCGCATCTTCAATATCTCTTCCAATATAGGCTAATGTATCTGCAAATCTGACAACAATTCCTTCATAGGTCATAGGTATTCTGGTAATCTTATTTTCTTTGAAACAATCCTCGTATTCAAGAAAATGGTCTTCCCAAGTTTTACCGTTAATTTTCTCTGGTTTTAATTCTTGTTCATGCGTTTCACCATCATGACAAAGTACACCATCTAAGACTTGAATGGTTAAATTTAATCCGTTAGCAGGTTGGGTAGGAAATCTTTTTTCAAGATGTGAAAGCCACCTAACACCTTGTGCATTATGCATGAACTTTCCCGCACCATGTTTCTGACTTATCTTGTTGAGAATATCCTCACCAAGATGTCCATATGGTGGATGACCAATATCATGGGCAAGGGCTATTGCTTCGCATAGATCTGTATTAAATCTAAGTATTCGAGAAATTTGCCTACTAATACGTGATACTAAAAGAACATGCAATGATCTATGCGTGATATTTGCATTATTTATATCAAAAAAGACTTGAGTCTTATCTATATAGCGTGCATATGCTTTTGAATGAACAATCCTGTCAACATCCCTAAAGAATGGAGGCCTTATGTCTATATATCCATTTGATTCTTCAGTTTCTTCCTTGAACCGCATACCTTCAGAATCCTTAATGCCTCTCGGTCCGATTTCCTTTTCATTGCTTAAATTTAGACGCATTTTATTTATTTTTTCTTGATCCATGGTTTAAATATACGCCTCACGATCTCCGCTTTAAATCTACTATTCTAATGTATTATATTGACGTATTATTTTTAACCTTATTTTAAATACATCTCAATAGTGTTGTTTTTATAATGAATATGCAAAGCAAAGTATAGAAAAACTATGCAATGGTGCTATTTTTGTGAATTAATTTGACGGAAAATTTATTACATTTCATTAAATCAACATTAACTTCGGATAAGGTAAAAAAAAGAACAAAAATATAATTAGTGCTTTTATTTACATAAATGATATTGCATTATAAAAACGTGATATAATATGCTTATCTTACACTATTTTTTAAAAATAGGAAGGATATGATAGTTGATAAAGGATATAATATCGTTTTTTAGTTTTCGATCTTTCTAACAAAAAATTTTCACGGGATTGTTAAGAATCAAGGTTGAAAATACATTAATTTTATATATGGATTCAATAACACGTTATAAAAATGAATTAGCGCCAATGAAGAAGGACTTTTTTAGCATTAGTCTTTAATGAACGAAATACGAAATACTTCTCAAAAACCACGTTAGATGCTATAATATCATTATTTTTTATTTTCTCAATTATTCTTTAA
>DXJM01000377.1 GCA_019057355.1 Promethearchaeota archaeon
GAAATTGCGAACAAAATTTGACATGACCCCCTTTTTAATGTCAATTCCTTTATTTATATTTATTATAAACAAAAAAGAAGCAATTTTGTTTAGATTTATCAACAAATTAGACTCAATTTATGAGATGGGGAACTGTGAATATTCGGAAGGCCATTTGGGCTAAAATGCCCGGGTGGCCATTTAAGAAGTGGGGAATGAATAGTTTTCTATTTTTTAGATAAATCCCAACATTATATTGCAATCTATCGACTCAAGTCATCACCTAACCATAATAAACAAAGAATTCTAGTGATTTTATAACCTAACTTTTACAGAAATGCCTTGATTTTTCCGCTAAAGTATCAATTAAAACCTTTGCTGCCCTATATTGCTCTGATAAGGTAAAATTTACAATCTGTTCGAAAACGTCCTCTTTAGTGGGCGCTGAAGGACTATTTTTGAACAATCTTTTTAAATCTTTCCCAAGCAGAATCGAGAAAGGCGGGTTCAGCTTTACATCAACGATCGCTCGGTCTTGAACCAATATCTTCTCGAACACGGCTTTAAGAAGATTCTTTCGATGCTTATAATCGAATCTCTCATGGAGATAATAGAGCATACTGGAGATGACTATGCATTTATCAAGGAAATCTAGAGGATCCTTATAATCTACATCCATCTGACTTAGCCGAGCTTCAGCTTCTTTTCGCTTTTCCGAGTATTTCTTTTGCATTGTTTCATAAATGTCTCGTGCGATTCTTCCGTCTAACATCTCATCTATGAGCTTGATTTCTTTATTTTCATACTCCTCGATGATTCTCTTTAAAGTCTTAATTTCCTTTTTAGCTATTTTCTCTCTCCTTTGAGCAATCTGCTCCATTTCCAGCTTTAAAAGCTCTAGAAGCTTTTTGGGCGGCTGTAATCTTTGGTAAATTGCCTCTAACTGGCTATCTAAAAACTTGACCGGTATATAAGGCTCTACACATTTATTTTTATAAATACAAGGGATACAGCGGTAATAACTTCCCCTGGGATGAATTTCCCCGGTTAATTTCTGTCCGCACGTCTGACAATAAGCTACACCCCTCAATAGAAACTCTAGCTTCCCTTTTTCTCCCGTATCAACGCTTCTTCTCTTTAAAACTTCCTGAGCTCGAAAAAATAATTCGGGAGCAATGATAGGCTCATGTTTGCCTCTGTATTCCTTGCCCTGCCATTCCAGCATACCCATATAGAATCTCTTATTGAGGAGCTTCTTCATGGCTTCTGGACTGAATATTCTTCCATAGCGCGTTTTTAAGCCTCTTTCTGCCATTTCCTCGGATAGGGTTCTTAAAGAATAGTTACCCGTTGAGAATAATTCATATGCCTGCCTGACTATAGAGGCTCTTTCAGGATCAATAACATGCTTAATTCTATTGTTCTCTCCTTTCGTGCTCTTATATCCAAAAGGCGGCTTATGTGGCCATTCCCCTTGCTTAAGTTTAGCCATATTGGATTTTTTTATCTCTTCACCCAGATTAGCGCTGTACCACTCAGAGATACTTGCGATAATGTTTTCTAAAAGGTGTCCTATCGGATTGTCATCAAAAGGCTCTGACACTGAGACAAGTCTTATTCCTTTCTGTTTTAGGATCGCTTTGATAGTTGCATAATCAATTAAATTTCGGGCAAGACGGTCGATCTTATGGACGATGACAGCATCAATGTTTTTATTTTCCTTGCAATGTTGGATGAGTCTCTTTAATTCTGGTCGGTTCGCTGTTCTTGCGGATTCTCCCTCATCAACAAAATGCTCGGCGACTTTCCAACCGTTTCTTTTAGCATACTCCCTCATGGCCTCGATCTGGGCCGGGATGGAGAGGTCTTTTTGAGCTTGTTTGTCCGTGGATACACGGGCATAGAGGAGACAGTTCATATTGAAAGAAGATTAATTGACAACGCCTAGTCAAAAGGATTTTGATATAAGGGAATTTGTCAATTATCTGAATAGAAATAATGAAATATTATTTATTGAGTGGAATTACTTACAAATAAGCACATAAGTAGTATTTCGTAAAGAAAGGTAATAACCACCGATGCCTTTTATTCTTTGTTTTTTTTCTTCTTTAATAAATTTAAAATTATTTGGGTTTTATCACGCAATTCATCAAAGGTAACTATTTCAACATTTCGCAAATTGTTTCTAAATAAATCAAAACTTTTCATCTGTTCATCTTTTGTCAAAGTTTTTAGCATCCCTGCTATTACAAGACATTTAGGCTCAAAAGGAACAAAATTCTCTTTTGTCACATTTCGCCACTCTTTCAATAAAACATCTTTTTGGTCCATTACTTGAATTAATCCTCCGGATAATCTTTGAGAAACAGAATAAATTCCAGAAGCTCTTCTATACAATCTTTTATTTAATAATGGGGTTAAATGGGTTTTAATTTCTATAATCGCTACATTATCGTTTAAGTTATTTTTATAAATAAAATCAGCGTACCGACCTCCTTTTCTATCTATTCTTTGTCCTCCCACATAAGCCTGATCTTGAAATAGAACCATGGAATGTGCAAATAAAAGCGAAAAAATCCATGAATGTTCCTTAAAGAAATCCTGCCACTTATTCTCTAGTTTTTTTGTTTCATTCTTTTGTTTTAAATACGAATCATATTGCTCGAGAACTAAATCAATATAAACTTCATCTATTTCACGTTTTGTTTTCAAAACTATTTCTCTTCTTATTTCTCCTCCGCCAATTTTTTCGGAAGCTAAACCTATTACTTCTGCAGCGTCCTCTTTTGATAATTCAGCACCTATCTCGTTTATTTCCTTAATATATGCAGCAAGGGCTCCTTTTGAATAAATGTCTCTATACCTTTTCGCTTTTATTTTTGTATTATCTGAAAAAAAGTTTATAACAAGTGATCTAATTCTTTTTCTCTGGCTATCTTTGATTGGACGTATTCGAGAAAAAAGGTCATTATAATTTTTCTTATTTATAATGAACCTTTTTTTATAGAGCTCTGTTCTTC
Organism: Promethearchaeota archaeon; assembly: GCA_019057355.1. GTDB lineage: Archaea > Asgardarchaeota > Lokiarchaeia > Sigyniarchaeales > SOKP01 > FT1-020. The sequence continues at coordinate 3,000 of DXJM01000377.1, forward strand.
CATTGCCTGAAATTAATATTTCTCTTATTTTTGGAAAATTATTCTCAATGAACTCAATCAAAGGAATCATATTAGATGTAAAACCATAACCGCTCTTGTAATTGTTAAGAAGACCTTTTAAATCTTTCGTACTAACATTTTCAATAATAATTTTTTTAATGAATCTATATTTCTGTTCTCCGCCTCTTTTAACACTAAAAGGATATCTTACTTCCTTTAATTTATTTTTAAAGATTTCTCTAGACTTTACTTTAATATCTTCATCAATATAAAAATAAACATCTTTTGTCTTAAGAGTTTTTTCTAAAATCTCTTTTGGTTCTGGTGTTTTGGGCATGATTTTATTTCCCCCTTTTTTAGGTTCCTTTGTTGTTATAAAGCTCAAGTCTGTGATTCTAATAATATCAATATTTAATAACGAAATCAACGCAGAGAATAATTCACTCTAAAGGCACAAATGACCCCCGGATTATTCTGCAATGAATAAAATTCGAACCTGGATTACTTACAATAAACCTGATTTGATTAACAATCTCTAATAATTGTTATCGCCTAAGGTATGATTTTCAATAAATTCTATCTAAAAATATTGGTCTTTTTTCTTTCTTCTGGATCAAAATCATCAAAAAAAATAAGATTAGGATTTGGTAGGTCTCTTGAAGCCATGTCCAACATCTTCTTTTTTATATAATCATTATGAAATCTACTACTCTCACTATCATCATTTAGGTGTTCATGGATACAGCCCGCAATTGTATCTGCAAATTCAATACCCTTGCTA
>DXJM01000378.1 GCA_019057355.1 Promethearchaeota archaeon
ATGAAATCATTCATAGCAGGTACAAAATACACCTTAAAGAAGTCCATTTCCTGTCTAGACAATGGGGAGACCCCCAATCTTTTCGAAATTAATAAGTGAATATCAATAGAAGATTCTGATAAAAACCCATATTTAGTTAATAATTATGTTGATGAAGAAAAACGAAGTGTTCTCCTAAAAAATATGATTTACATTGGTGATGGACTAACGGATATCCCTTGTTTTAGATTGGTAGATGATAATAAAGGAAAATGTTTCTGTGTTCTAGATAAAGGAAAAAATATTTCAGCAAAAATAAAATTTTTCAAGAAAATTTTTGAACCTAAACGAGCAATGGGTGGTTGTATCCCAAGATATGGAAAAAATAATTCGCTTGGAAACCTATTGAGAACAGCCGTTGCAACGAAAATAGGTGATATTATTCTTGAAAAGAAGAAAGCCAGAGAAATTTTTTAATAACGTCTTTTTAAATTTCATAAAGTTATATCTTATCTTCAAATTTAAACCATTTTCTAGTCTTTTTGCCTCTTATATCTTTGATAGTTAAAAGCAAGTGTTTATGTTTATATTTTTCTACTTCTTCATATTTGGGATACATTGAAGCTAAAATCTTTTCAAAGGGGGGCAACTTTAAATAATCACCTGATTGAGATACCCCTGATGGACGATAAATTTTGGATTCAATTGGACGGAAAAAATAGAATTTTTGCAATTTCCCAGAAATATGATTGCCAAAAGACGATGGATTAAATACATAAAAACTTATGAAACAATCAGACTCTCTGCCTCCCCATTGGTCATCAATAGTTGGTTTTGCCGATATTTTATAAATGTCAATTTTTGGTTTCTTATACTGTAATCTAAATTTTTTCCAAGCGATAAAAAACGTTAATATTCCAGAGATAGCAATAACTAGAGAAATCCAATGTAAAATATTGTTGGGATCAAATGATGCATACATTGTAACCCCCACATTTTAAGGAGATGTCATGAACATTGTATATATCTTTGGGATATTTGGCTATATTTTTTTCAGTAGTCCCCTCTTTTAATCTTTATAGATCTTTATAGCGTATTATCCTATACAATTCTAAGACAAAAATTCTATTTTTAACTCTCAGGCCCGTCTAAGACAGTTTTATTATTCCCGTCGCAGGAATACCCGTGTGTAGAGCCATGTCCCTCATGCTAATTTGAGTGATGTAATGAACATTTGACCTGAACTCTATTTTGAGTAACAATATATCCAATTCTGAGCAAGGGTGGTCAAAATGAAAAGGGTAATAATATTCCTTCCAATATTTTTAGTCTCTGTGGCGCTGGCGTATCCTACAGAGATTACACTAGGATTTGGCTGGAGAATTTCTAATTCTGGTTTAGTGCTGGGAGAAAACTCATTTCCCCTTACTGTAAATAGAATCGAACAATATGAATCCGAGGGCGAATTGTGGCGATTCAGTGAGATACAACATTACCTGAAGGATGATATAAATGTTTTTCTACGGCGATTTTATATAGTTCTTGGCATAGACTTCCGTTTATATGAAAGACTGAGCTTGGGATTCGAACTAAATGTTGGGTATGTCAATAGGAAGTATCGAGAGTCCATAAGGCACATAGCAGAAGTTGTGGATGAGCATATTATCTATGACGAAACAAGCGAGATAGAAGTCATGCCTACCAGAATTATTCCTGTTAATTTTTTTCTTGTGCCTAAATACAAATTCAACAGAATTAGAGGATGGCTAAGTCCATATTTTGGGATTGGAGGAGGTATAGGTGCGACGGTATTCATTGACGGGCTTGATGATTCCTTAAAGGAGAGTGATGTCGAGAATTTGAGGGAAGAAACTGTAGTTTATTCTGGTACATTTTTGTCGGTAGTAGGGGTTGATATATTTTTCTCAAAAAAAGTTGCAGTTTTCATTGAGCTTAAATATATGAAGCCATTAAGAAAAGGGAAAAATTTTAGAGAACAAACAATTATTGGAATAGGATTTAGATTTATTTAAATATTCTTAATGCAATTTTATGTTTTTCTATTTCCATAGTTGAGACAAAGGAAATCCGATGTCCATAAAGCCCTGGCTTCCCGATTTCTAAAAAGACAGTAGTAGGGTTAATCACCTTATTAGATAAACATATGGAGGAAGGGAGTTTATTATATCGAGATATTATAATTAAGGGAGGGAAAGATGGAAGTAATAGAATGGTTGGAAAGAATGAAGGAGGTGCAAAGAATACAATACGACTATTGTAAACATCTGATAACTTTAGGCACGGGTTCAATTTTAATCCTTATAGCCTTCCTGGAGAAAGTATTTGCCAATCCAGAAACATGGATACTGGTTGTTTTTTATGGCTCAATAGTTGGATTCACAGTCACTATAATTTTTTCATTGTATGCTTTACCAAATACGGGAAATACAATTTTATATGTAAATGGACTTCAAAGAGCTGTGATGGAAAATAACGAAGAAAAGAAAAAAGAATTTAATGATAAAATTGACATAGCTCTAGACAGTATAGGCATTTTCAGTAGGGGAGCTTATATATCTTATACAATTGGCATAGCGATGCTTTTAATTGGTGCAGGATTATACTTTTTTCTTAATTAAAGCATTTCAACAAATCAACAATAAAGAGGCCATTTAGGGAAAAAATGTGTCGCACTCTAAGGGGGTTGAGGTAAAGGCCCCCCCCTTATCGCAGATTCCCATACCCCCCCTTCGACCTTGAGCAATAAAGCTATGGTATATATAGGGGGGGGTTAAAAATTTTTCAAGCATTCACTTCAATTTTGTTCTACTACATATAGGTATCGAAAGCATTTAACCTCTATATGTGCTAATCTTTCCTGAGAAAATCCTCATCAATCCCCTTGACAATTGTTTACCATATGTTATAATTATGACGTCACGAATGTTAAACGTTATGAATGCAGGAGGTCAATAATGACTAAGGAGGAATTTGAGGCACTGCCTAAGGTAAGGGTATTTAGCCCAGTCGGGCCTTGTCTAAACTATTTCCGATTCGTTAAATGGAATACAAAGACAGGGACTGTGGTTTTTTGGAATGGCAATGAACCTTCTTATCGAAGATTTGTAAAATGCTGGATACATTTTGAGCCGTGTTCAAGTTGTGTTGACCATCCTCATACTCAATACCCTTACGGCTATATGGACTAACAGGGAGATCAAGCATGAATGAAGCCCAATCCTTAATACAAGAGCTTGGAAGGCTGATGAAGCGAAAGGATGTCTCCAAAGATTATGTTGCCCGTCTCTGCGAGGTTTCCTGGCAGACAATTAACCGATGGCTCAAGCTTGAGAATGAGCCTTCTTACATTTACAGAAAAATATTAAGAAGGGCTATTAAAGAATTAAGGAGGATGGAATAATGGAAAAAGAAGTCGCAAAGTTCGGGAAAAATGCGGCTGAAGAGGTTATTGTCCACCTGAAGGATTACAAACATCAAGACCTTGTGGATATTCGGGTCTTTCTAAGGCCGTTAATGGGTGAAGAAAACCAAGAGCCAAAGGCTACTCAGAAAGGTATTTGCTTGAGAGTTGAGCAGATTCCTAATCTCCTCGACGCTCTAAAGAAGGCTGAACAAGCTTATGAAGAGTTGAAGGAGTCAAGGCGTGCAGAGTATAGTAAAAACAAATAAGCCTGAGATAACCAAGGTTTTGGATGTCCCTGGGCTTGTTGTTTCCTTCCTGGATGCTCAGGACGTTAGGGATATTTCTAAAAGGGCTTATCAAAAGGGAATAGAGAAGTTTTTATCCTGGCTCGCTTCTAATCAAATTACTCAACCTGACAGAGGAGATATTCTCAGGTTCAAATCCTGGCTTATTGAGTGCGGCCTTTCTGCTAACACGGTCAGTAGTTACCTCGTGGCTGTAAAACGTTTCTTTGCCTACCTAGAGGGGATAAGGAAGTATCCGAATGTGGCGAAGGATATTAAGGGAGTGAAGCAACCTAAAGGGCATTTAAGAGAGTCCTTGACCGTCTCCCAAATAAGGGAAATGCTCTCACATATTGATACCTCCACACTTCAAGGAAAGAGGGATTTTGCCATAGTTAACTTGATGGCTCGGACAGGACTCAGGACAATAGAGATTGTCAGAGCTAACGTGGAAGATATGAAGCAAGAAGGTGGAGAGGCGTTGTTGTTTGTCCAAGGTAAGGGTAGGGATTCAAAGGATTCTTTTGTTATCCTTACTGAAAAGTCTCTCAAGCCTATCCTGGCCTACCTGAAGGCAAGGGGAAGGGTAGAGCCTAGGGAACCTCTCTTTTCCTCTCTCAGCGATAGGAATAAAGGAGGGAGACTCACTACAAGGACTATAAGGCAATTAGTTAAGGTGTCTCTAAGGAAGATCAACGTTGACAGTAAAAAGCTAAGTGCTCACTCTCTGCGTCATAGCTTTGCTACTCTCTCCCTTCGTGCTGGTGCTCCTCTCCTTCAAGTGAAAGAAGCTCTAAGACATGCCTCAATTGAGACTACTCAAAAGTACTTACATAACATTGATCGCATTGAGAAAGGAGCGGAGAGATATATTGATTTTTAGGGGGTATTTCCATTAAGGGCCAATTGCATATTCCTGTCCAAAGTGGCCACCCATTCTTGTTCAAACTGGCCACCGATTCCGATCGAAAGTGGCCACCCATTCCGATTCAAACTGGCCACTTTTTCACGGATTTCGGAATTCAAAATTACCAAAGCGACGCTGGATAACTTTAGAGCTATAAGTCATCATTGTTCTCCTGAGAAAAAAGGAGGGCAAGATGGCACAAAAGAGGTTATCCATGCGTAAAAT
>DXJM01000379.1 GCA_019057355.1 Promethearchaeota archaeon
AGAGCTAAATATTTAAATAGTTCTTTTTCATCATTGTTCTTTGAATATATTCACAAAAATAAATTGAAAAGGTGTTATTAATGCTAGGAAAATTTATATCCGAACATTATATAAACCAAAACGTTGATGTTTATTGTGGACCTCCATCAAATTTCTCAGGAAGAGTCATAGGGTGTGCTGATGAGGTACTGACCTTGGAAAGTGGAGATAAATCATTAACTCACGTTTTTATTCCACATATCATAGCTATTTGGAAATCTAAATGATAATAGAACAATTTTTATTTTTTTTTCTTTAGTTATGATTCTTTTTTCATAATAAACACCTTTAAATATGGCTAATGATTTACTTTAACTAAGTAATGAATATTTTTTACACAACTTAAAATAAAAATAAAATAACGTGAAAATGGAATGGAAAAAACTGACAACGAATTAGAAACGATAAGATTAAAAAAAGTAAGTGAAATGATGAATAAAATCTCAATGCCCTCTTCTGTATTAAAATTGCATTCTTATGAAGATTATGAAAAAATATTGGCAGCTTTTCCTGATAGAATTATCATCATTGATTTTTCAGCTGTATGGTGTGGTCCATGTAAGTTCTATACCCCGATCTTCGAGCAACTTCAAAAAGAATTCAAGAATGATTTTATTTTTGCTAAGGTTGATGTAGATGAAAACCGTCGTTTAGCAATCCAATATCAAATCACGGGCGTTCCAACAACTCTTTTCGTAAGGAAAGGAGAAGTTATCCAACAAGCAGTAGGAGCCTTGAGTTATGACATGCTGAAAAACTACCTGCAATCGTTAAAGTTTTAATCTACTTTTTTAATTCTCTTTTTAAATTATGTTAATGGTGAAATCAAATGGAAATCATAGGAAGGCAGCTAGAAGGGTTTAAAGATATTGAAATTAATAAAATTCTTGAAAATAAAAAAATCTTTTCAAGCTTACAGCTATATAAATGCATTTTAGGATTGAATCCCTCAGAATCAAAAATATTTGGTTATATCATGAATAACAAGAATATAACCACAGCAGAATTATCATCCCTATTTAAGATGGATAGAAGTTCTATTCAAAGAGCATTGCAAACCTTAACTAACTTAAAACTCATTAGACGCGATTCAATGTCAATGAAAAATTATGTTGAATCAAAAAATCTGAATCCCTTAAATAAAAAAGGTTATGTCTACGTTTACAATTCAGAACATATGGGATCAATCAAAAAGGAATTGAAAGGATTGTTAGATAAATGGTATGAATCCATGTTAGCTTATATCGAAAATCTTGACTACCTTGCGAAACTTGGGGTTTAAAATTTGAATATAAACAGTTTCTAAATGTGATCTAATTTTTCATAGAAGAAATAAGATTTAATAGGTATTATTTTATTTTTATTCTATAGAAATAGGAAAGAGAAAAAATTGCTATTCTTCCTCAAACGTAATTAGAAAATCATATTCTCGATATGGAATTGGATCCTAATGAATCTAGAAAAATTATTCAAACCAAAAACTATTGCTGTTGTAGGTCTTAGCAAGCATAATCCTCTGAGCCCTGGACGCATGATTCTATTAAAAAACGAGTATGAAATGGACGTAAAAATATACGGTATTCATCCTGATGGAGGACAATTAGAAGGCGTCAAATTATATTCAAGGTTAGAAGATCTTCCCGAAATACCCGATCTTCTTGTCATAGCCGTAAATGCTCGTGATACATTAGAATATATCCAACAATGTGTGAATTTAGGGATAAAAGCCGCTATTATTATTAGCAGCGGTTTTGCGGAAATCGGGGGTGAAGGTATTGAGCGCCAAAATAAACTGGCCAAACTCTCGTTTGACAATGATATCGCTGTTTTAGGACCAAATTGCATAGGTGTTTATTCTCCTCCATTAATTGATACAATTTTTCTTCCTACTGAAAGAATTACTCGCCCTCCAAAAGGTTCAGTAGCTTTAATTAGCCAATCGGGTGGTTTTTTAATCGACCAATTTTTCGTAAAGTTTAAAGAGAGGAATATTGGGGTATCAACAGCAGTCTCGATTGGAAATAGGGCTGTCGTAGATGAGACAATGCTCCTTGAATATTTTAGTAATGAGGATCAGGAAACTTCCAATATCGCTTTTTATTTAGAGGGCTTTAAAGAAGGGAGGGCTCGGGATTTTTTAGATATTGCTAAAAAGTCAGAAGATATTGTCATCTCCTTTTTTGGGGGCGTGACTGAACAAGGAAGGATTGCCACGCAATCGCATACCGCATCACTTGCCGGAAATTCAAAAATCTTATCGGCAGCACTAAAGCAAAATCATATCATCCAGCCCAAGGGAGAGGGTGAACTGTTGACCTATTTAAAAGTATTTGAGGTCCTTTCTCATCGCAAAAAACCTTTTGGAAACAATACGATTACCTATGGAAATGTGGCAATTCTCTCAGTATCGGGAGGTCACGGTGTCATTTGTGCTGATTTAATTAGTAAATATGGGTTAACTGCAGTTCAGTTCACCGAAGAAGAAACAAATAAATTAAAACAGAGAATAAATCCCGTGGCAACTAAAATTGCCTCTTTTAACAATCCTATTGATTTAACAGGAGCCGTGTTGGACATTGATATTGAGAACATCCTTGAAGGACTCTCAGAAATTGAGAGGATTGAATGCATCTTGCTCTTGCTTCTACCTTACCCTCCTAATATCTCTTTTCAAATAGGAAGAAGAATTGCAAATATTATTACTGTTAAAAAGAAACCCGTTATTTGTTTTATTCCATATGTTTCAAAATATTCGCTAATAATTGAGTCTTTAGAAATTGCAAATATTCCAGTTTTTCATAGTATCAAAGAAGTTGTTCAAGCCGCGGCTGGATTGAAATTGAGGACTAGGATCATGAATTTAAAAAAGCACAATATTTATTGGGAGTAAATAGTTCTAATGAAATGATTTCATGTCAACAACTATTATTAGTGTCGTAAATGTAAAAAATCATGAAGATATTCAAGATGCCGTTTTAGAAGCCATTAGATTGATTGAAGAAAATTTTCCTTTTACTTTTTCAAATGCAAACTCGATATTGATAAAACCCAACTTACTCGCTGCAAATAAAAATGCTTGCACGAATCCTTCTTTTGTCGAAGGCGTGATCAACTATCTCAAGGAAAAAGGAATATCCATGAAAAATGTCAAAATTGGCGATTCTCCAGGGCAATCCAATGAAACAGCGATTGAAGTTGGTAAAAAAATTGGATTGCACGATCTTTGTGATAGAAATGGGATTGAATTTATCGATTTTGAAAGTCAAGTTCCAATTAAAGAAACAATACAAGGGGCTGTCAAGCTAAAAGAAACATATGTTGCAAAAATAGTTAAAGATTGTGATATCATCATAAATCTGCCTCGATTAAAAACTCATGCTGAAGCCACCATGACTGGCGCTATAAAAAACTATTGGGGCATCATTCCTGGGGGATTAAAAGCGAGATTTCATTTATTAGGAAAAGATGCAGGTCAATTTGGAGAGGTAATAGCAGATAATTATTCCTGGATAGTAAGAAATAAACCAAATAGATTGACGGTCTATGATCTTCATTCCGTCATGGATGGGCTTATGGGCCCCATCTCAGGTAAAATGAACAATTGGAATTTAATCTTAGCAGGTACCGATGAATTAGCATTAGATGTCGTGGCGTTGGAAATTGGAAAATTTAAGGGAATACATGTTCCCCATATTAAAAGTGCGATAAAACGGCAATTAGGGGTATCTAATTTGAATGAAATAGAAATTAAAGGTATAACACTAGAAGAAGCAAAAAAAATGACCCCTAAATTTAACGTTCCCACTAATTTAATGACTCAATTCATTAGCTTTCTCTCTGGAAATATTGCTTACCGTATAATGGAAAAAATACCTAAAATAAACAAGGATAAATGTAAAAAGTGCGGTCAATGCGCTCAAGTTTGTCCTGCTGAGGCTATAAAGTTTCAATTGAACACGTTTCCCATTTTTTCAAGCCAGAAATGTATTTCATGTCTTTGCTGCATGGAATTATGCCCACATCACGCAATCACTCCTATAAAAAAGGGATTAAAGGGACTTCTTGATATTTTTTAGATGGGTTTCAGGTAACATCAACAATGGTTGAGATGGTATTTATTGCCTTTTTTACATAGTCTTTATCCTCTATTGTTAAATCTATTGCACCTTGAGGGCATACAGAAACACATCGACCACAGCCCCGGCATTCACTACTAATAACCGCACGATCTTGAACCATTCGAATGGCATCCACAAAACACGTGCCGTTAGTGCACGTTCCGCATCCAATGCACTTATCATTTACTTTTACATTTACTCCTGACATTTTTTTGATATTAGTCCCTATTCTTGAATTCAGTATGGGTGAAACTCTCCATAAACAACAACAAGGGCAACAATTACAAATGGTCATCAGTTTATTTCCAGGTCCTACTCCAAGCCATTGAGTATCCAATTTATTTCGTCCTATCAAGTGTATTAGTCCTGCCTCACGGCATTCTTCAAGATGTTTTAATGCTTCTTCCTTTGAAACTCGTTTACCAAGTCGAGGATTTATCCCAAGAGTTGCTTCCCCCAGAAATAAACATCCATAATTTATTGGGTAATCCTCGCACTTCATGCTTGAACGACAAAGACAGAAGTCCATTATCCAGTGATATTTTGCTTTTTTTACGAAATATTCTAACACTTGGGAGGGAAGGACATATTCTTCATGACATTCAATCGTTTTTTCAATAGAAATAGTTTTATCTCGGGGAAGATAATAAATCTGATCCCCTCTAAAAAGAGAAAATTCAAATATTTTACCGAATAAGGGAAAGTTAGTCAATTTTGCTAAGAATGTAATGCTGGGAAATGCCTTTTTTATCAATTTAACAAACCAAAGAGGTCGAGCCATAATAATATCAAGTGAAGGAAATTTTTTAAAATATAATTTTTATATGAATAAAAATATTCATAACATGATATCAAGTTTAGAATGATGATATGGAAAAATGTGTAATTTGATGTAATGTCTCCATTTAAATTGAGGGAGATGGAGAGTATTATGGAACACTCTCGTTTCCAAAAACACACTGCAAGATTAAAGCAACAACATTTAGTGTTATTTAATGGATGATAATTGCTCGATAAATTGGAAAGAAAAAAAAAGAATTTTAGAAAATAGTAAAAAAGAGAAAATGAAAAAATGATTAGGAGCTTTATTGCCTTAGAATTAGAAGATAAAGAAACAAAAGAAAAAATTATGGACTTCTCTTTTCGAATCAAGAAGAATCAACCAAAAATAAAACTGGTCAATCCTCAACATCTTCACTTAACCATCAAATTTCTAGGAAACATTTCTGAATCAATTGCACCACAAATTTATGAAGTAATCAAGGAAATTAATTATGAATTTATTCATGGCAAGAAACTTGAGTATTTTCTTAAAGGAGTTGGAGAATTCAACACGTTCTCCGTTATTTGGATTAAATTGATAGGTAATATTAAATTACTTCAAGAAATCAAGGATGCCCTCGAAGAAAATTTAAACGATAAATATAATATTGAAAGAGATAAACGGTCAGAATTCAAGCCTCATCTTACAATTGGAAGATTAAATAAAAATAGAATTGATTACAAGTCTTTTAACGGTTTTAAGAACATAATTAGAGAAAACAAGGAAACTATTTTTGGAAATTTTAATATAAGGGAAATTAAGTTCAAAAAATCTATATTGACTCCAAGCGGTCCTATTTATTCTGATTTGGTGTATTAAGCAGTGAAAAATAATATTAAAGCGGTGGTGTGGGATTTGGATGGAACATTGATCGATTTTAAAATTGACTTTATGAGAGCCAGGAAAGAAGCTTGTAATATCTTAAAGAGACATGGTGTGCCTGAAGTGCTTCTGTCTTTAGAAAAGGGAATTATCGATACTGTTGAAATAGCTAAAAAAGAATTTAAATCTAAACAACTAACAAAAAATGAAATTCAACTAATCTTAAAAGAAATTGATGAAAAAGTTATTGAAATTGAGAGAGATGCTGCACTCAACGCTTCAATGATTAGAGGAATTGATGAAGTTCTCGAATTTGTAAAAAGAAAAAAATTAAAGCAGGCCATATACACCTATAATCATTCTACTAATGCTAAAATCTCTCTTGAAAAAGTAAAATTATTCCAATTTTTCGATATTATCGCAGGGAGAGATTCTATAAATAATCCAAAGCCCCATCAAGACCATCTAAATTATATATGCTCTCAATTAAATGTCAAATTATCGCAAATAGTAGTCATTGGAGATCATTACCGTGATATTCAAGGTGCATTGAATGTAGGGGCGCATTCCATAGCCATATATTCTAAATCGGCACGGTTAGAAAAATTAAAAATAGCCGATGTAATAGTAGAAGAAAAGGATATTCCATCCAAATTAATTCATAGCACAGTCTCGAGCTCGCGCATAAAGCCTACGTCATGGAAACGGGACGGGTGACCTCAACGGGAACGGGCAGAGAGCTCCTCGAGGACGCGAATATCCGAGAAGCCTACCTGGGCATGTGAGCAGGCGCTCCGGTGAAG
>DXJM01000380.1 GCA_019057355.1 Promethearchaeota archaeon
CTTCCGATCTAAATCGAAATCATGATGATCTTATTTTGTATGGTTTGTCTAATTTCTTTGATTTCATCAGGAACTATATACGATAGAGAACAAGGTTTAAAGCTCAATACTTTTTTTAGTGGTTTTGTTATTCCTTTTTCCGTTTTTTTTCTTGGTAAGCATGTAGTGGACAACGAACAGAAGATAAAAAAGATATTTCAATTAATGCTATTAATAGGTATTTATTTAGCCATTACAGGCATTTTTGAACATTTCCGTCTTACAAGCCTTGTATGGCCTCGTTATATTATGAATCCGAATGTTGGTATTCACTATATGACTGGCCGGGCAAGAGGTCCTTTTGTTCAGGCTGGGGTAAATGGCACAGTTTTGGGAATGATTTTTGCGTTAAGTATTTATCTTATTATACATAAATTCAAAAGTTTATCAAAAATTTTTTATGGAATACTTATCGGTATGATACCTGTAACGATATTTCTAACTTACACTCGCTCTGTCTGGTTAGGATTTGTTCTTTCGCTTTTGATAATTCCCCTATTTTACCCTAGGTTGCGGAAGATATTTCTTTTAGGACTGCTCCTTTTAGTTACCATTGTTATTGTAAATTGGTCTAATGTCGTCAGCACTGACAGATCTGTAGGTGGTGTTGGTGAACCAAGCCCTGTTTACCAACGTATAAATCTTTACAATGCTTCAGCAAAAATGTTTTTTGAGAAGCCAATCTTTGGCTTTGGATTTTATAATTTCGAAAAGTTTAGCCGTCAATATTTAATAAAAGATTATGAAACTCCGATTAGAGCCCAAGTGCAAGGTGCACATGATACTTTAGTTAAAATCTTGGTTGAACTCGGATTGATAGGTTTAATTCCTCTTCTGTTGGTCTATTTCAATATTTATCGACATAGTGTTAAGCTGTACCGCTATTTTCCTTCAACTCCTTTTTTAGGCAAAGGTTTGGTAGTCATGTTTTGGGCAGCAAGTATTATTTACATTGTGAATATGCAGCTCTTTAAAATGTTTCAACATTTATTTCCCAATAGTGTTATCTTTTTATTAGCCGGAATAATCGTGGGATTGAATCAGAGGGTATCTGCAAATAAATCTTGTGAAGGATACGAAAAACAAAATATTAAATAAAATAAATATATGAAAATAAGGAAGATGTAGTTTTCATGTAACCATCAATGTATAAAAATTTTTCTGCTGGACCAAAAAATATTTTATTCATAGCCATTTCACTTGGCGAAGGAGGAACAGAAAAAGTAATAACCGATATAGTTACTCATCTTGATAGTAAAAAATATGAAATCTCATTAGCGCTTTTTGAACAGAAAGGCCATTATCTTTCTCTAATTCCAGATTATGTTAGAATCTATGATTTAGAAAAGAAGAGCAGATATGGTTTTTTCAAATTGATTTTTTTTTCAAGTGGTTTATTTAGAAAAATCAAACCAGATGTAGTAGTAAGCTTTTTAGCCTATACTAATGTAGTAGCGCTAATTGCTAAATTTCTTTCAGGTTGCAGGTTCAATCTGATAATAAATGAACGGACTTATCTGAGTTATGCAACATTACACCAGAGACTTAGCAGAATAAAATATTTATTATATAGATTTCTCTTCAACCGTGCCGATTTTGTTGTGGTTCCTTCAGTAGACATGAAGAAAGATCTATTAAATGAATTTAGTACGAATCAAGACAAAATAAGGATAATTTATAATCCTGTAGATTTAGACAAAATAAAAAAATTAAAGAAGGAAGAAATAGAAGATTTAAGGATAAGAGCGTGTAAATCTTATATAGTTGCGGTTGGAAGATTAGAAGGAATAAAAGGATATACCTATTTATTAAAGGCTTATTCGAGGATATATAAAAAAATAGATGAGAAATTAGTTATATTAGGTACAGGAGAAGATGAAGAAAAACTCAAATCCTTGGCAAGTGAGCTGGGAATTCGTGACCATGTCGTTTTTATGGGATTTCAGAAAAATCCTTATAAATTCATGAATAGAGCTTCTATTTTTGTGCTTTCTTCTCTTTTGGAGGGTTTCCCTAATGTCATCCTCGAAGCTATGGCATGTGGTGTTCCTGTCATCTCAACAGATTGTCTTTCGGGTCCTCGAGAAATAATTACAAGTGGTCATAGTGGGATACTTGTACCACCAGCAAATGCAGAAGCATTAGCCAATGCAATGTTGAGTTTATTGAGAGATGAAAGTCTGCGACGGAAGTTTTCTAAGGAAGGGGAAAAAAGAGTCGAAGATTTTAGGATAGATAAAATACTTCCCCAGTTTGAAGCGTTGTTTCAGGCGCGATCGTTGTAGGGTCTTGCATTGGAGGCATTCCTGAGTTACTTAGATATAACGAAAGAACCTCGCGGAAGAACATGAAAAGCTCTTCTATCAAACAGATAAGTAAATGCTTTAAATTTTTTAGAAAAGGTAGGGAAACACATTGGTCCTTAATATTGAAGGTACAATAACAAAGGAAAAGCGATCAAATCATCTCTGTGGGTGAAAGAAAGATGGGTAATTTCACCTCTTGATTCATCCCCTTAGGGTATTTTACTTATTCGGAATCTCATGTAGCTTGTATAGAAAAATACGATTAACTAGAGGATAAAGACGGTGTTAAAAGAGAAAGAGAATGTGATAAGAAAAGCAATAATACTGCTTGATGCGCTTATTGTAACTCTTGCTTTCTTTCTATCATACTTTATAAGAAATCACTTTAATGATTTAGGCTTATTCCCTTCAACATATGTCATTTCGAACAATATTGCTCGGATTAGCGATTATATAGTTGTGCTTTTTTTTGTGGTTCCCTTTTGGTGCTTTATGCTTTACTTCAACGGGATGTACCGTTCATTTCGTACGGGGAAAGTAACTGAAATTATAAAAATAGTCTTAATATCGTCATTTTTTACCCTTCTTGGCTTTGGAGCCTTTGTATTCTTATTCAAACTAGGGTTTGTTAGTAGAATGTTTTTCGCCATATTTTTAGCCATTAGTTCGTTTTTTATATTTTTTGAAAAGATGGCTATTTATTTCATCACGCACCATGTGCGCAAGCGTGGATATAATTTCCGAAGGCTTGTTGTTGTGGGAAAAGGGAAAAGGGCTGCTAATTTTATTGATAAAATAAAAAGCCATCCTGAATGGGGTATTAAAATAATAGGAACGATTGATGACCAGCCAGGCCATGGAACTAACAATATAGAAAATGTAAAAGTTTTGGGAGATCTCGAAGATCTTCCTCATATACTCCACAATGACGCGATTGATGAGGTTGTTTTTGTAGTCCCAAGGTTAAGACTGAATAGTATCGAAAATTCTATTTATGTCTGCGAAACTGAGGGTGTCAAGGCTACAATAGCTGTAGATTTATTCAATGCAAAGATAGCAAAAGCCCACCCGACAGAAATTGACAATATTCCTCTTCTGACATTTGAGACTACTGTAGCTAAAGAATGGCAGCTTTTTGTTAAAAGGGCAATGGACATAATTATATCTGGATTGAGTATAATTATACTCAGTCCGCTTTTTCTCATTATTGCAATTTTAATAAAATTAACCTCTTCGGGCCCAGTATTGTATAAACAAGAGAGGGTTTGTCTAAATGGAAGAAAATTTATGTTGTATAAATTCCGCACTATGTATAAAGGAGCAGAAAAAAAATTATTAGAGCTTAAAATTCTCAATGAAATGGACGGGCCTGTTTTTAAAATAAAGAAGGATCCGCGTATTACCCTAATCGGAAGGATCTTAAGGAAATTCAGCATAGATGAATTTCCGCAACTTTTTAATGTTTTTGTGGGCCATATGAGTTTGATAGGACCAAGGCCTCCGATTCCAGATGAAGTCGAACAATATGAATCCTGGCAGCGGCGGAGATTATCTATGCGACCGGGTTTGACTTGTCTATGGCAGGTAAGCGGCAGAAATAAGATTGACTTTGATGAATGGATGAGGCTAGATCTTCAATATTTAGATAACTGGTCATTATGGCTCGATTGTAAAATAATGGTTAAAACAATTCCTGTTGTGTTGTTCGGAATAGGAGCCTACTGATCCAACTCTAAAAATGAGAACTCAAAAGTTAAAACTCGTTACATTTGGGGGCCTGCTTCACCCGACTGCCTGGAATGATTTCTCAGGAGATGAATATGGAATTAACCAAAAATAAATCAATAGTACTATTAGCCATTCTGCTTATTGGTATTTTTTTCAGAGTTTACCACTTAGGGAGTGAGAGTTTATGGCTCGATGAGGGTATATCAATTCTATATTCTGAAAAAGTCTCATCTAAAATAATCCAGCCTTTAGGTAATAATCCACCTTTTTACTATGTCATTTTGAATATATGGATTAAGTTATTCGGTAAATCTGAGTTTTCTATCAGGTTTCCCTCTGTTATATTTGGTTTCCTCGCAATATTTGTTATGTATAGGGTTGGCAGTCTGATTTTTGATAGAAGTGTGGGTATTTTAAGTTCTTTAATTTTAGGATTATCTGTATTTCACATTCAATATTCGCAAGAAGCTAGAACCTATACTTTAGCGGTTTTTCTGACTCTGCTCTCTATGTTCTTTTTGGTGAAACTTCTCAAAAAATGGAGTTACATAGTTTTGGCCGGTTATATCCTCTCTAGTATTCTATTGATCTATTCTCATATATTCGGGTTA
>DXJM01000381.1 GCA_019057355.1 Promethearchaeota archaeon
AAATAATTTTTTTCATTTTTTTATCTAATGTAGCTAAAATGGAGTATTATCGTTGATTTCAGAACATTGGCTAGAAGAAATAAAGAAAAAATTGTTAGAAAGGAACAGTAAAGAATTAATATTAGCAACGGGAAAAACACCTTCAGGACACATTCATGTTGGAATATTAAGAGAAATTTTAATATGTGATAGCTTTAGGAGAATTTTAGAACGGGAGGAAAAAGAACCGAAAGTCTTTTTATTTCTTGACAGCCTTGATGCAGCTAAGCGCTTTCCAGAATACATCAAACCTGAATTTCGAAAGAAGCATTTAGGAAAACCATTTTCATTCATACCTTGTCCTTTTGAAGAATCTGAGTGCGAAAGCTATGCACATCATTTTGGTAATGAATTAATTTCTACATTTAAAGATTTTGGGATTAAAAATGAAATCATATGGGCTCATGAACTGTATAAAACAAATGAGATGCAGGAAAAAATAAAGATCGCTCTTAAAAATAATGATAAAATAAAATCTATCTTAAAAAAATTTATTTTACCCACTTTAGACGATGTTAAAAAAGAACAATTTAATGAAACACAAAAAAATTGGATGCCTGTAATGGTAATATGTGAAAAATGTGATAAAATACAATTTCGAGGAAAAGATGACAGTATAAAGCCTAATCGAATATTAAAATATGACAATAAAAAAGATATTGTCTCATATGAATGCCAAGCTTGTGGACATAAAGCAGATATTTCTATTTATAGCGGTCGGTTGAAGTTAAATTGGAGAATCGATTGGCCGGCAAAATGGTCAATATATAAAACAACTTGTGAACCTGCAGGAAAGGATCATTGTGTTAAAGGAGGTTCTTACGACACGGGATTAGAGATTTGTAAGGAGATTTTTGGCTATATGGGGCCATTAAAGGTTGCTTATGAATGGTTGAGGTTAGGAGATCGAGATATGAGCACTTCAAAAGGGATTGTATTTACACCTAAAAAATATTTAGAACTTGCAGATCCAGAAATTTTTAGGATGTTGATCTTGAGGACCAATCCATTAAAACATATATCTTTAAGAATTGAAGAAATACCACAATATTATGATTATTATGATAAAATGGAAAATATATATTATAACCTTGAACACGCAGAAACAGAAGAAGAAAAGGATATTATAAATTACATGTATCCCCTAATAAAAGTAAAGAGCATATCTAAAGAAAAACCACGGCAGATTCCATTTAAAGTATTAAGCTTCTTTTCTCAAGTTCAAAACATACTAAGTTTAGAGACTCTTTATGAAAAAGCTCTATCAATTTTAGGATATAGAGATTCTGAGAGCATCTCCTTTGAAGAATTTAAATTTCTCTTGAAAAGAACCAAAAATTGGATTGATGAAATCAAGATGATAATTGAAAATATGAATGATGATAAGCAAAAGCGATTATTAACACAAAAAATCACGATTTTCACGATTCAAGATAAAATTGATAGAACGATAATCGATAACTTGGACGAAAAACAAATTAAAGGAATTAGCTTAGTAAAAAACTTTTTTATTGAAAATGAATATTTGGATGAAGAAAAAATACAAAATACAATTTTTACGATATCCAAAGATCAATTAAACATCAATCCTAAAACATTATTCGAGGCACTATATTTATTAATTTTAGGCAAGAAATTTGGACCAAGACTCGGATCTTTTTTATTACTCTTGGATAAAGATTGGTTAATCAATCGACTAACCATCGAGGTTTAACTTATTTTCTTGAATCATCGGAGTTACTGGTCGAAATTTCCTTTTTTTTCTTTCTTAAGAATCTCCTTTTTTTTTTTTTTCTTGTAGTTTTCTATAACATTCTGGGCAATACCATTTTGATTCATCTATCATGGTTTTGCATCCCTTACAGTGTCTATGAGGGAAAATGTCTGGTTCATCACTTTTTTTATATCTCTCGAATTTACTCAATTTTAACTATCACAATCATTATAGTAGTCTAGATATCTATGTAAATCGTAAAGATTATTTAGGTTTTTTCAAATATTATGAAATTTATTATTATCAATACCAAAAATTTAACCAATCTTTTCGCATTCTTTATTGATGATCTTAATTGTTGCATTGAAGTCTGCCCACCAATCTTGTCCCTGCTGCGAAACAAGCATTGAATCAACTTTTCGGGAGTCCAAACAGCGAATTTCCTCTTTAAGGGCTTTAATCTTATCTTTCCATATCTGTGAAAAAATTCCCGTGATATTAATCTTTACTTCTTTCACTAACTCTTCATAAGTAGTATTTACATCTGCAGTTTTTTGAAGTTTTTGAAGTTGTTCATACTTAATCTTCTCTTTTGCGAGATTAAGTTCTCCACAATTAATATCAATAGAAAAGGGGTTATCTTTACCATATTTACAATGTTTTTGGATATCACATGATGAGCAATAACTCTCGAAACTAACTCTATAATCTTGTAATCCTATGATGGAATAATTAAGAACTTTAGGCATATTGAACAAAATTTTATTATCTACTAAAAATTATTAAGTTCTTGCTTATAAAATTTTAGCATTAGATCGTCAAAAAATTTTTTAACTATACTTTATTTAATTTAATCATCAGAGTCTGCTTCTATTAATCATAAAAATGCGAGGGAAGCTTGCGAGAGAGGAATCCTCTGAACGAGGGCTCTCTTTAATGGCTTAGCTTGGTATAGCGCACGGCTGATAACCGTGAGGTCGGGGGTTCGAAGCCCCCCTTTCGCACTCTTTCACTCGCGATTTCAATCTGAATATCAAGTTGAAAAAATACTATTTTTTTAAATACGCTTTAATTTCCATTTTATCAAACATGTTAATATCAATTTCACTATTATAATGATTACGTGAATGTATTATTTTACTTCTTGAAGGAATGACCTTTATTACAACACCTAAAACCTCAGAATCGGGGATATAAATGGTTCGAGTAAAATTATATTCCCCAAAAATATACTCGTTTGTTTTTTCTTTAATCATGATACTCCCATCTGGAAACCAATTATTATCACCTTTTGTCTTGAAAAACCAATTTTCATTAATCTTTTTTTTTTCTATTGCTCTATGAATTATGGGAGTATCACTAGAAATATACTTGAACATCATCCCATCTATCCCTTTATTATAAAAGTATTGCGGTCCTCTTAATATCAATATGTCTCCATTTTTATCTCCTACTTTGATCTCTTCAGGCATTTTCTGACCCAAAATAACCACATCTCCTATCCTTAATGCCGGATACATTGAATTGCTGCTAATTTTGAAAAATTTTTGTTGATTATTTGTGGACATGTCTTTCTTTTAAAATTTAAATTTATAAAGATCATTAATTTATTGTAAGATAAATTTTCTAAAAAATTATGAAAATAGTGATTATATCAGGGACTCCGGGAACAGGAAAAACGTCAGTTTCAAAGATCATTACAAAAAAATTGAATGCTAAGATGATTTCCTTAAATGAAATGGTCCTCTCAAATAATTTAACCCTTAGTTATGATCATAAAAGGGAAACCGCTGTGATAGACACAGAAAGAATAATTGAGCATGTAAAAAGACTTGTTAATGCATGTAGTAGAGATAATATCAACATTCTTATCATAGAATCTCATTTCTCTGACATAATTCCTAATGAATTGATTGACTATCCAATAGTTTTAAGATGCCATCCTGATGAATTAATCAAGAGATTAAATAAAAAGCATTATACTTATGAAAAAATATTTGAAAACGTGCAGACCGAAATATTAGGAAGCTGCATGAATTATCTAATAGAAAAGAATTTAGGCAAAGAGATTATTGAAATTGATACAACAGATTTAAATATCGAATCGGTAGCTGAGATAATTACAGACATGATCAAATATAATAAAAATATAGAACAATTTACACAACAAAGAATTGATTGGTTAGAAAAACTCTTTCAAGAAGATAAATTACATGAGTATTTTGATTAGAAAAATCTGTAGTTGATTATTATAAATGTTTGAAATAACTGATATTGATGCATTGGGGCGGATTGGCAAGCTACGTGTGAAAAATAAGGAAATGATCACGCCAAATTTATTTCCTGTGGTACACCCTATTAAAAATATTATTTCTCCTCAAGACCTGAAAAAGATTGGAGCTCAATCTATTTTTACTAATGCTTACATCCTCTATAAAAATGAACGTGTAAAGGAAGAAGTCTTAAAAAAAGGGATCCATTCTCACTTGAATTTTTCTGATGGACTAATCGCAACCGATAGCGGAGCTTTTCAACAATACATGTATAATAAAGAAAATATACGTATAGATGCTAAAGAAATAGAAAAATTCCAAGAAGATATAGGATCGGACTTCCCCGTGATTTTAGACCTTCCCGTTCAATTAAATGATAATTATGAAAAAGCAAATGACAAGGTAAACGCCACAATTCTTCGAGCAAGAGATAATATCAACCATAGAACTAATAAAGAATGTTCTTGGTTCGGCCCTGTTCACGGAGCTAGATATAAGAATCTTCTAAAATTTAGTTCTATTGAAATGAGCAAACTAGACTTCGGGGTATACGCGATTGGGGGTTTAGTTAAAGCATTTTTAGATTATCGTTTTGATATTACTATTGATATTTTACTGACAGTTAAACAAAATATCCGACCAGATAAACCAATTCACATGTTTGGCCTTGGATTACCACAATTCTTCTCATTATCGGTTGCATGTGGATATGATTTGATGGATTCAGCAGCTTATATCCTTTTTGCAAAAGAAAATCGATATTTCACGCTATCAACTGGAACCGAAAAGTTAGAAAATTTGGATGAATTTCCATGTCATTGTCCAATATGTTGCGATAACAAACCTAAAGAAGTAATGAAACTTGAAGAGACATTGAAAACAGAGCTCTTGGCGAAACATAACCTTCATGTCTCTTTTTCAGAATTAAGGACAATAAGACAAGCAATAAGAGAAGGTAATTTATGGGAACTCGTTGAACAAAGGATCAGAGCCCATCCGGCTCTAGTTCGTGCTTCAAGGATATTAAAAGAGCACATGCATTTCTTTGAGGTGCATGAGAAAATATATAAACCTAAAGGGCGATTATATTCCTCATCAGACGGGATATATCGACCATTAATTGAAAGATATAACAATAAATTACTCAATAACTACAGAGTACCTCTTGGAGTTAAATTTCTGATGATTCTTCCAGAAATGGGAACACGACCTAAAAATTCTCCGAGTATTTCTAAATGGATAAAAATTATAGAAAATAATGCTTTAGTTGATATTCATCTTTTACAAGTTTATTTTTTTTCACTTTTTTACGGATTGATACCATTAGAATTATTAGATACTTATCCTCTCAGCCAATATGAATCAATTTTATGTAATGATAAAAATGAATTAATTTATAAGGTGGCAATCCAAAAATGCCTTGATTTCCTTTTTAAACATCAAAGTTTTTACAAGAAAATAGCTTTTTTAATTCCTAATCAATATGAAAATCAATTTGGTGAAATTAATGATTTTTCAAACAATGATCCCATTACGGAACTATACATAATTATAAAATCAAAATTTAAAGACGCAGAAATTTCAAAGTTTAAGAATTTAGAGGAATTATTACAATTTTTCGTCAATAAATAGAAACAATGAAAACTCTAGAAACGATAGTTGCTTTTGGACATAAAAATCTTCTATGTACGCATGGAACAACGATTGAATTAACTAAAGATACCTACCTTTCAAAAAAAGGAAATTGCATTTTAGGGATAAAAGCTTCAAAAGCTTGTTCTGATTTGAATATGGAATTAAAGAAACTCATTATGATGGGAAGAAAGATTAAAATATCAATAAATGTCGATCATGTAAAAGATTCTTTTTATGGATATGGTTGCGAAGAATTAACATTATCGAATAAAAAAGATATTGTTTTTCGTAAAAGTAATTTTATTTGTGACAGAACTGCATTAATCAAATGTACGAAATCAGCCATAGAGTTGAATCGGGAATTTATTCGACTTTTAAAATATCCAGGAAAAAAAATGACAATCACTTTTGAGTTGGATGAGTCAAATGAATGAATCAAATGATATATCAGAAATCCCTTTTATTAGAATATTCAAAAAAAATGGACAGTTATTCCTCAATAAAATCAAATTTTTATTTAAAAATGAATCAATTCTTAACAATAAATTTGAGCCCTTACTCGAAAAAAAATTTATATCATTCCCCTTAAAGAATGATGATGCCGTTATAAATAAAGTAAAAGATGCAATTGAAGGGATTATTGACTTTCAAATCATTTTTAAAAAGGGTATTGTGAATAAACAATATAAATTTAAATCCATTAAAGAAGCAATAGAAGGGCATGTCTCTGATAAATATCACCCCTTTATCCCAAGATCTTATGACATTATTGGAGATATCGCAATATTAGAATTTGAGAGGAATAAGGGGTCATTTATTGAAGATATTTCCCATTTCAAGGGGCATGTAGCAAAGGCCTTATGTAACATTAATAGAAACGTGAAAACGGTCTTTGAGAAAACCAGCGACGTGAAAGGATCATATCGACTAAGGGAATTATCTTTTCTGTGTGGTGAAAACAAGTCTCTAACGAGGCATAAGGAAAATGATTGCGTGTTTGAAGTTGATGTAAAAACAACATTTTTCACACCCAGATTGGTCTTTGAACGAAAAAGAATTGCTTCGATGGATTTTAATTTAAATGAAAACATCATGGACCTGTTTGCGGGAGTTGGACCATTTTCAATTCAAATTGTGAAAAAAAATAGGACAAACGTTTTTGCCTTCGATATAAATCCTAATGCTTATAACCTTCTAATAAATAACATCAATTTAAATAAATTAAAAGGATCAATAATTCCCTTTAATATAGATATCAAGAGTTTATTAAACCCCTCAAGTGAATTAGGTGCTTCCCTGAAAAATAAAGCAGATAGAATCATAATGAACCTCCCAGAAAAATCAATTGATTTTCTAGATGTTGCTTGTCATTTATTGAAGAAATCAGGGGGAATAATCCATAATTATCAATTCTCTGAAAAACCAAACCCTGTTGAAAGGTCCATTGAAAATTTAAAGAAGAATTTAGGAATATTAAATTTCAAAATTCAAGAAATTATTGAGTCCAAAATTGTAAAGCAATTTTCACCTAAAGTCGATTTGGTTGTAGTCGATTTTCTCATAAATAGAATATAAATACCTAAAATGGAAAATATAAAAATTTATAATGAAAAGAAGAATAATTTAAAAGCAAAAAAAGCAGTATTTCTTGACAGAGATGGAACAATAAATGAAGATGTGGGAGACCTCTACACAGTTGAGAAACTTAA
>DXJM01000382.1 GCA_019057355.1 Promethearchaeota archaeon
AGTGCTCTGTTTTTTTAATAAATACTACAATGTATAAATCTTAAAGAGACGCAAATATTTTTATAATTACCTTATGATATAAAATTATATACGATAATGTCTTCATAAAATTAAGAATTTTAAATTATTCTATTCAAATTGAATAAAAAAAAAAAGGAAAAGATTTCAATGGATAAAGCTGTTATAGAAAAGAAATTAGCTGAATTGATGGATCTTGTACCAGAATGTGAAGGATTGATTGCAGCAGATCTAGAAGGGAAGGTACTGATTGGTCAAACAATAACAGAAATGGACCATGGGACCATTGCGAAAGCATGTGCTAGCATTATGAAAAATGCTCATGTAATCGGCAGTAAAATAGATAAAGGAAATTTAAGAGATATTTCAATTGAATTAAATGATGGATTCACCGTAATGGTAAGTTCTTCGGAAATGATTTTTATTGCTTTAGCGGGTATCGATGGTCGCTCGTCTTTAGGTCTTATTAAACGAAACCTAATGAATATTGCTAAGTAACCTACTTTTTTTATTTTTATTTATTTTTACTTAAAATTTTCTCGATTAGATCAGATTTGGTGGTTTTAGAACTAAATTTAATGTTGTTTTTCTTGCAATAATCACGTAGTTTATCAAGGTTCCATTTTTTCAATGTTGAGCGTGTTAATTGTGGTTTTTTAGTATCTTTCTCTATTCCTGTTTCCACTAAGAGCGAATCTAAATCCGTCATGGGTTTCTCATCGTGAATCTCTTGTTCGATAATTTTCCTTTCTTTTTCGGATTTTAATTTCTCTTGTTCCTTAGCCATGGCGAGACTCTCTAATTCGGAAGGTTTAACATATCTCCCTCTTCGAGGTATTTCTTTTACAGCAGGCTCTTCTAAAGATTTACTTATTTTAATCTTTACATGCCTCCTGAAAAGAACAGTGCTTACACATAAAAGGATTATGCTTAAGACAATTGAAATAGCAATTATAATGGATAAATTAGGCAATTCTGGAGGATATATTGCCGTGAAACTAATGATCTCGTATACATTTATAGCTTCTGTTATGATTGAAATATTAAGATGTAAAGAATCTAAATTAGTAAGCGGAAGATAAATTTGAACCGTGATTACAATCGATTGTCCAGGAATAAAGTTTTGTAGTATTTTTGTATAAAAAATCGTATAATCTAAAGAAGTTAATTCATTTATTTTAACTGAGATATTATTTATTAGAATGGATAACGTTAGCTGACCCGTATTCGTAAATTTTAGCATGATTTGATTAGGATACCCTTTATAGATTGTTGGGGAGGAAGATAAAGAAATTGATAATGATGCAACTGAAGGATTTCTTACTATATCAAACTCTTGCGTTTTGTTCAAAATGGTATCATTCCCATTCCAGATTAACCTTATTTTAAAATTATCCGGAAGGTTTAATCCAATGGTATTTATCAAAAATTCAATTTTCCCATTTTGATCAGTTGTATCTTCATAATTCCCCGGAATATTGACCCAATTTCCTATATCATTTTTATACTGGCATGTAACCGTTTCTCCGGGTATTAAATCTCCAAATTCTGTTTTTAATACTGAAGTCAGGTTAAATTGCTCTTCATCATCTATATTTCCAGGAACTGTGATTATTTCTTCAAATATACTGGCCATTTTAAAGGAAAAGGTTTCAATTAAATCTTCATAAATGCTTGAATAATGCTCGTTATAATAATTAGTAATAACGGTGGTATCATACCCGGTTTGGTTATAGAGACATTCATTTCTTGAAAAACTCACGAATATATTTTCAGATTGCCTTTTGTCTTTCACGGCAATAATATATCCTTCAAAATCATTTTCAAGTTTATCAATTAACAATGAAACATTATCACATTCAAAAATATTACCAAAAATCTCATTTCTATCCGCATAATAGATGGTCACGATTGTTTTTGCTCCAGATCTTCTTATTGGCGCATTAATCCCAAGCCATTCTTTGGTTACATCATTATATTCTGGAATTGTAAGACTTATATCAAATTCGTTGCTATTACCCGGATCTAGTTTTTGAATGCTTGAGGTGTTTTCGGCAATAATCCATTGATCATTAGCGTACGATACAAGTTGGACTTTTACTTTAAGGTTTAAAGACATGAAGGTTTCTAAATTTGTCACGTCTATTTTGACATTAATACTTTCTTCGGGATTTAAAATATTTTCGCTTTGTTTAAAACTATTGAGGTTAATGCTTAACATTGTACCGCCTCCTATATCAGGATGAAAATACTCTAATTTTTCATTCAGATTTGATAGTATAATTGGAAATTCTGGTTTGCTAGATCCCGTAGTTTCATTTACAGTAGCAACTAAAGCGTTATATGCCAAATTAAAAGGATAGACGGGGGATAGAGATATTACAAGCTTATTTAAATTCTCATTTATGTTATATGTAAAATCACCATAACTAAATTTATAATCATGCAGTAAAATTTGAAGTTTCCTGCAACCTATAGCGGTTCCATTCGTCCAGAAAAAACCCAAATAATAGTCATTATTTAAAAGAACATCACTGTCCACGTGTAACAAGGTTTGATTGCCAAAATCATAGGTTAAAAATGAACCATCTTGTGATATTATTCCAGAAGAATTGATAAGAGAAGCATTATAAACATCATTAAAAAATAACGTGACATTTGCATTTCCAGATATGGGAGCCTTACCTTGATGATCTTGAACGTCTATGCCAACAGTTATATCATCTCCATACATAAATCCCTTGGTTTCCCATAAATGACCATTATAGTTTATATAACTGTGTACCTGATTATTACTCGTCAAGTAATTCGTGCTCGTTAGGTTTAGCGAATACCAGCCATTTATGGTGGAATTTACAACGAGCCTATTATAGCTAGTATTTTCTGGCAGGACTTCTTGCCCGTTTGTCGAATTTAATAATATTTCATGATAATTTGGATTAGTTAAATTATGAACAGTCATGTCATTGGGAAAAAGATAACAAAATGACGTGTAGTTCCAATTACCAACATTTGTATCCAAGGAAAAGTTCAATGACCAAGTAGGAATTCCGTTATATTTTACCTGGTAATATGAATTAGCATCGCCAACAACATATGCAGTGACATGATAGGAAACGTTGAAATCAAACCCGCTGGAAATATTAGTGTCCCAGATCAAATTTAATTGGAACACTCCAGCCTGATCTTCCACGTGAGTGGAAAAAACATCTTTATAACAAATTGCCTGACCCCATTCTTCATTTCCATAATAAGGATCATTATTTTTAAATGGTAAAAATGTCATTGCAACATCATGGAGAGTGACATCTTCCATGGTTAAAGTATTGTTGAAATCAGAAGGCATGTATCCTCTCGTGATATTTAATTTAAATGAGCTTGCATCCAAATAGGGTGTTGTATGCTCATATTGTTGATTTCCTGCTGGTAATGTTATTTGTGCATTTATCCATGAATCTCCGTTATTAATAGTTCTCTTCAACTGGTGGTCTATTTGGTCAATTGCAGGATTTTCTCCATAAGAACTTGATAATGTAACTAATGAATATGTTCCTACTTCAGCATCAGATTTGATTACAATAAAATAATTATTAAATGGTAAATTTGCGGTATTTTCCAGATTAAAATCAAAATGAGTAAGTTCATCTCCCATATATGGTACTAGTATTGAATCTATCAAATAATTATTATCGGGTCTTATTGAATTAGTAATATCTCTCAAACTTGTTGTAGTTCTTGCGAAAGCTTGATTTGCTCTATAAAGAGTAATATTTAAGAATTTTCCAGCTGCATCGGAAAGGTTAAGAGTTCTAATCCATACATGAAATCCGTTAACTTGAGAAGCCTCCCCCCTTAAATCAAATTCAAGTGCCACGTACTCATCGGTGGAGATGGGCAATTCAAGGCCCATTACAGAATAAAGCATGTATTCATTTAAATCTACCTTAAAATTTAAACTGGAATGACTGAAGCTAAACTTGACCTGAGTAATATCACTCGCGTTAATGAAGTTTAGATTCGTATTGATGATAGTCTCCCTAAATGATTGTATACCTGTAGCTAAATTGATATTATCCATAATTAACACCCAACTTCCCGAGTTATTTTTCATGAACAAATTTAAATTAACATTGGAGATATTTACACTAAGAACCACATCTAAAATCAACGCCATAATCTGGTTTCTATCATATTGGACGCGTTCATAGTCTGGATCGGCAAACTCCGTGCTAATACTAAAATTTATTTGCCTCTCAGACGATTCAAACCTCCAATAAGTACTATTTACACTATCTACGGGAGCTTTGGTAACTGAAGTATTAGAACTCAAT
The DNA here is from genome assembly GCA_019057355.1 of Promethearchaeota archaeon. Classification (GTDB taxonomy): domain Archaea; phylum Asgardarchaeota; class Lokiarchaeia; order Sigyniarchaeales; family SOKP01; genus FT1-020. The sequence continues at coordinate 4,350 of DXJM01000382.1, forward strand.
GCATGTTCCACAATTAAATTTCCCGTTCCAAATGCATCTATATCCATTTCATACTGTTCAACGTGCATGTATGGATACAATGCACTCTTATCTTCAATAATATGGTCTGTTATATAACTATTTTCAAAAGTAAAATTAAATGCCCCTTCAGAAAGACGCATTGGGGTTGTTGGAGCATTTATCGTGAAGAATCCACCCGGATTATCATTGGAAGTTGATTGATTTACGGCATAAATTCTTGTTTCGAGTGAAGTTCCACTCCCGCTAATAATATAGCTTGACAAATCATATCCATCAGAAGAGTAAATATTTATCCCATCTTTATCATACTTGTTGTTATTATTATCTCCAAAAAGAGGGATTGAATCGTGTATCACCAAAATATTCGAAAAGATAATCAAGCCAACAAATATACTCATTACTATAATTTTTTTTACATGATTTTTCGTTAGATTTCTCATGTTCCTTATCTACTATCCGAATTGTTTATTATTAAAACATGTAGACAATTTTAAAATTTGCTAAAATCATACTTACAAAACAATTTTATTACAAGGTCTACATTGCATAATATCATAAGAATATAAATACTATTCAATCTAATGATCGAAGATCATATTATCAAGACCATCGATGAGAAAAAGAAAGAATACGTCCGATTTTTGCAGGATTTAATCCAAATCAATACCTACAACCCTCCCGGAAATGAAAAGGATGTTGCGGTGAAAATTAAAGGCTTTTTAGAAGAATCAAATATAGAATGTGAACTATTTCCATTTGGATCGAATCGTGCAAATTTATTTGCTTGTTTAAACAAGAAATTTGATCGAAAAAATCTCTTATATAACGCTCACATGGATGTAGTCCCACCTGGAATGGAGTCGGAATGGAAACATCCCCCCCTATCGGGATTAATAACTAAGACTAAGATATTTGGAAGGGGTGCGACAGACATGAAGGGTGGTCTTGCAGCAATGGTCATTGCTTTAAAATTGCTAAAATCCCTTGATATCAAGTTAGAAAATAATTTAATTTTAAATGCTGTTGCTGATGAAGAAACAGGGGGTAACCTCGGAACGGAATGGTGCATCAATAATGTACTTAAAAAAAAGTCGATTAACCTTGATTTTGCTATAATTGGAGAGCCATCTGGAATATTTACTTTACCTAAAATAATTATTCTTGGAGAAAAAGGAAGGCTCGTTCTAAAAGTCATCACCAATGGCATTTCAAGCCATTCATCTACTCCTTTTTTAGGGAAAAACGCAATTTCCATGATGAGTGAAATCATTCAAAATCTAAATAATTTTGAAAATGAAATGCGTTCCATAAAAGAAATCAAGTCTTCAATGTCTCAAGAAGAATTAGAATTGAATTTATCTTCATTTTTTCCAAGTACAGAGCATTTTCAAGAATATCTGGAAAAGAATGCTCATGTCAAGTCATTCTTGCTGGCAAGTTCTCAATTTACTCAAAGTTTAAACATGATTGAAGGGGGAATAAAAGATAATGTCATACCAGACCAATGCACGGCAACTATAGATTTTCGACTCCTCCCAAATCAAACAACAGGAATTACATTGAAAGCATTTAAAAACGTAATAACCAAATTAGGGTATGAAATACGTGATTCGCCACAGGGTAAACCAGAAGATGTTTTTGTATATCTTGAAGTTGTCAAAGAGTCAGAAGCATCTTTTTGGGAAAGTTGGAGGGATTCTGCAATGCTCAAGCATCTGTCCTCCATAATTGAACGCATTTATAAAGTGAAGCCTATACACATGATATTTCCTGCCTCATCAGATGCACATTATCTTCGAAATTTAAATTATTGTTCAAACACAATTTTATTTGGTCCAGGAAATGGCATGAAAGCCCATACTACCAATGAATATATTGATATTAAAGATTTTATTAATTCAATTAAAGTGTACACCATTTTTGCTTATAATTTTCTAACAAATACCTATTAATGCACTACATCGAAAAACCACCGGTTTTCATTCAATTTTAAGACTTTGAGTAATATTTCTATAAATTTTCTGAAAAAGAAACGTATATAAAATCTTTTTTTTATTATATATATCAAGTTTTTAACAATAATGTTGAGCTGTATTTTTAATGGGACCATCTGAACGAATCGAGGATACTGTAATCATCCTTGATGCATCCCGTTCAATGATGAGAACCGATTTTGAACCTTCAAGAATCGAAGTGGCTTTTGAAATTATAAAATTATTCATTCAGACAAAATTCTCTCTCGATCCCAAGGATCGCATTTCACTATTGATCGCGGGAGAAGCTCCAAAGAGGTTAGTTTCTTTTACACATGATGAAGACCAATTAATAAATTCGTTAGAAAAAATAGAAATTAAGGGGAAATCTACTCTACATGAAGCACTATCTTTTGCTATTCAGATGCTTATTGCAGAAATGCGAAAAGTAGGGGGCAAATTGTTCCGTATTTTTATCATAAGTGCCACCAATTCACTAGAATTTTCAGAAGATCTTAAAAAAATAGTAAAAATAGCACAAGGCTTGGGCATTTTTATCGACACGTGTAAATTTGGCAAGATTAATAATAATAATAAGACCACCTTTAAACAAATGGCGATGCTTACCGATGGAGAATTTGGATTTTTCAATAATAATAAAGCAATCATTAATGCTGGTAAATCTTTTGCTTCTAAAAAGACTATAAAACAACCAAATGAATTTTATTCTCAAGTAAAAAAAGATAGAACGCCATTGCTTAACGAAGTGGCTTTATCGTTGAGACGGCCTTCATTAGGGGAAATCCAACTATTGATGAGTGGAAAAATTACTGAAAATCAAAAATGCGCTATTTGCTACTCAATAAAAGCACCATTGACCGGAGCAGATTTTTTTTCGGAAGGTCGGACATGTCCTTCATGTGAAAGAACCATGCATATTTCTTGTGCTGCGCAATGGGCTAAAAAATCAGAATTTAAAGAAAATGTGTTTCGATGCCCTTTTTGTTTTTTTTTGTTGAAGGTGCCTCAATCCGCATTATCTCTATTTGAGGTTAATAAGATGAGCTCAAAACGAGTAAAAATAATTGAAGATGAGAAAACTACTGAAATGATACAAGTTCCAGTTCAGGAAATTTCAGCAATTGAAGCATCTTGTTCATATTGCAGGAATATTTTTAGTAATACCGATAAAGTTTTCACGTGCCAGAAATGCAACTCATATTATCATGAACATTGCCTGGATAAAATGATAACCCAGATTCAAGCTTGTCGTTATTGTGGTTCTCAGATTATATCATGATGAGAATAAATTAATCATTTCTCCTCGCTTAGTATAAATCTTTTTAAAAATCTCAATAAAAAGGTAAAATTAAAAATATTTAATCTAAGAACCCTTTTTTTTATTAGAAAAATAACTACCTTATATAGGATCCCAATATTGCAAAAAAATAAATGGATTATCACGTCCGCATGGCCCTATGTGAATGCGATTTAAGGAAAGCACGTCGCTTACTCACGCAATACCACACTTAGGGAACATGATTGGAAGTGTTTTATCAGCAGATGTGTTTGCACGATACCAACGTTTGAAAGGAAATGATGTTGTATTCGTGTCAGGTTCCGACACTCACGGTACTCCCGTGGCTGTTGCCGCGAAAAAACTCAACGTGGATGCCGAAGAATTGGCGATGAAAAATCACGAGATCATCAAAAAGTTATTTCAAAAATGGAACATCTCCTATGATAATTATACCCACACGCATAATCCCACCCATCAACAATTCGTGCAAGATTTTTACCTTGATATTCAGAATAATGGCTACATTCTCGAGAAAGAAATCGAAACTCTCTATTGCGAACACGATAACTTATATCTCCCTGATAGATTTGTTGAAGGAGAATGTCCTTATTGTGGGGATAAAAATGCTCGTGGAGATCAGTGCGATAAATGTCAAAAATTACTAACACCCTTAGAATTGAAGAATCCACATTGCGTCATCTGTAATAATTCTCCCGAAATAAAAAAAACCACGCACTGGTACATGAATTTTCCGAAATTACAAGAAGAATTAGGGACTCTCATTGAGGAAAATTCAATAATACCCTCAAATGCAAGAACTGTTTGTTTAAATAGTATCGATGAAGGACTGCCAGAGAGGGCAATAACTCGAGACTTGGAATGGGGAATTCCGGCTAAATTTAAGGGAGCAGGAAACAAGACCATATATGTCTGGTTTGAAGCGGTCTTGGGATATATCTCTGCTGTTTTAGAATGGGCGCAAGAGATCATGAGAAAACCCGAGAAATTTGACTATTTCTGGAAGGATCAGAAGACAAAAACAGTATATTTCATTGGAAAGGACAATATCATATTCCACTTGATCGTGTTTCCGGGGTTATTGCTTGCGTATAATAAAGATAAATCGCAAAATGAAAAACTGGTATTGCCTTACAACGTTTCTTCCACTGAATTTTTGATGTACGAAAATGATAAATTTTCAAAATCGCGGGGCATAGGGATTTGGATTGATGAGGCATTAGAACTTGCCCCCGTCGATTATTGGAGGTTTAGCTTGATTTATAACAGGCCTGAAAAATCAGATACCTCGTTTCTTTGGACAGAATTCGAAAATAATATTAAAATCTTAAATGATAACATCGGTAATTTTATTCACAGGACATTAACGTTTATAACCAATCATTTTGGAGGCATGATACCTCCTAAAATTAAAAATGATGAAATAGATGAATCATTTATTAAAAAATTAAATTCCATTGGAGAACATGTTGGAACTTTATTGGATCAATTTGAATTAAAGAAAGCACTAAAAGAAATCGTGAATTTTGGCAAGGAAGGAAATATTTACTTGAATGAAAAAGCACCATGGCATTCAATTAAAGATGATAAAAAATCTGCAGGACATGTTTTTAATATCTGTGGTCAAGCGGTACATGCTCTTGCAATATTGCTCGCACCATTTATTCCAAGCACTTCCGAAAAAATCTTGGAATATCTTAATAGTTCCCAGAAATTAGGAGAATTATATTGGGATGACATGAACGAAAATTCCTTGGATCTTGACCATAAAATTAACAAGCCAAACCCACTTTTTCAAAAATTAGATATAGTTGAAATGCAAAAAACTTTAAAAAAAATAAAAGAAAATAAAAAACTCGTGATTAATATGGATAATGACATGAATACAATCTCTCATGAAGATTTTGCCAAGCTTGATATCAAGGTTGGACTGGTTGAAAATGTTGAAAAAATTCCTAATGCCGACAAGTTATTGAAGCTTACGGTTAATATAGGCACGGAAACGAGAACTTTAGTAGCAGGACTCGCTGAATATTACGATAAGAAAGACTTAATCGGGAAAAAAGTAATCGTGCTGGTAAATTTAGAGCCTAAAAAGCTCAGGGGGGTTTTAAGCCACGGCATGCTCCTTGCCGCTGATGACGGAAAGGTGGTATCATTCCTCACTCCTGAAAAAGACATCATTCCTGGTTCAAGAATCAGGTGATCACAGCTTCAAAGAAAAGATCGGGCTTAGTCTTGCCATATTTTCGCCCAAATTTAATTGAAGCGTTTTTAACACCACTTCTTTTCCCCTGTATTCATATTCCATTTGGCTAGGATCCCTGATTATTTTGTATCTATTTGTATCAACCATCATCGAGCAAGAAAAATATTTTTGATATTTATACTCCAAAATCTGATGCACGTCCTTGATATCCGGAAATTTATAACCCCCTCCATGAGGAAGGATGTTAGCATTAAGTAAAGTATCTAATACCTCTAGATCTTTAGCCCTCTCCAAAAATCCTAAATTTTTGATGGTCAATTCCGATAAATTTTTTTTTCCCTTGAATAAATATGCGGAAATATCGGCTCTTAAGGTTATGGGAAATATGTTATTTTTGATCTTATTCGATGAGATGTCAGTACAATTAGAGCCTAAATACATGTTATTATAATCCTTTAAAAATTGGTGTGGCTGGTTGCAAATTATCTTACAATCTTCGCCAAATAGTTTTTTCGCAATCAGTTCTCTTTTTACCATTGAAAAATTAAGTGCCTTGTCTGTATAAGCGAGATATTCTTTAGCACTCTCGTCTACTAAAATATATTGCGTTCCAAACACTGTATGCTCTTTTATTGCCATATCTCTAAGAGTTTGGGACTTATCAAAATAAAATCCAATGCCATTAGTATCATCCCGGAGTTCAGGAGCGCTCCCGTGAATGATGAACATGTATGGAGGTAGATCGAGGTCGGAAAGAGGAAAAACCTTGAAGCAATTAATGAAGTGATTGCTTATTCCATAATCCCATTTCAGCGGAATGTTATCATGATATATTTCAATGTTCTTGAGCTCATCGATTTTTTTTATGAGCTCATAAGGACTCGGAGGCTCTTCCATTCCCCCTGCCAAAATTCCACATTGATTGGGCTTTGTATTTAAAAAAATAAGCTTTTGCGTTCCATCACCCCAACTTAACCTGCCCCCGTATCCTAAGCCCGAGTCCCACCGAATTAAATTTCTTGAAATGATCTCATCTGGAGAACTGATAAATAATGCTTTCGGTTCAAATCCATATTTTTCTTGAATCAAATGAAACTGGGCAAGCCCGTATTTCATATTTGCTTTGCATAATTTTGAGGCACAATCATTAACCCCCGTCGAGAAAAGATATTCTCGTGCTCGGTCTAATAATTCACTTTTTGATAAAGACGATATCGAACTCGAGATGTTAGCTTGTCCCATAATTGGAAGGATCGATCTTTAATTTTTAATAAATTATGTATC
>DXJM01000383.1 GCA_019057355.1 Promethearchaeota archaeon
AAAATTAGTGGAAAATAATTGAATTTTGCTAGCTCATGGCGTGAGAAGACAAAATAAATGAATTACATGGATAATGTTATTATTAAATAATTATTATTTAATTTTTTAAGTTCTTTAATTCCTATGAATTAATTACAGCGATTTCTCTTGATGCTTGGCGTTTAAAATACTCGTTTGAAAAATTAAAACTTTAAAATAATTCTTGAACTATTATTATCAAACAATATCTAATTAGTAAATGATCTACATGTTCAATATCGAATCGGGAATGCCCGATCCTGATAAAATATATGATATAATAATTTTAGGAGGAGGCCCGACCGCTCTTGGAAGTGCCATTTATGCTGCCAGATTTGCACTCGACCTGTTAGTTATCGGGAAAATTTATGGTGGATTAATTGCTTCCACCCATATTGTTGAAAATTATCCCGGTATAACGTCGGTGAGTGGCACTGAATTAATGGAAATGTTCCGTGACCACATTAATTCTTTAAATATCCCCTACATAACAGATGAAATTCTTAGCATCGAAAAGGTGGAAAATTATTTTGTCCTAAAATCTTTTTTCATGGCATTTAAAGCATATACCGTAATCATTGCTACAGGTTCGGAGAGAAAGAAACTTGACATTCCTGGTGAAGAAGAATTCACGGGAAAGGGTGTTTCTTATTGTGCAACGTGTGATGGCATGTTTTTTAAAGATAAAATCTTGGCTGTCATCGGTGGAAGTGATTCTGCCGCGAAAGAAGCATTATTTTTATCTCAGCATGCTAAAAAAGTATATATCATCTATAGGGGTGAAAAAATTAGAGCAGAACCAATTAATATGAGACGAGTTGATGAAAATGATAAGATTGAAATTATTAACAAAACAACTATTATAAAAATTGAAGGAAATAGTTCAGTATCAAAAGTAATTTTTAGTGATGGTAAGGAATTTGAAGTAGATGGAATTTTTATAGAAATCGGTTCCATTCCTCAATCACGAATTGCTATTGATATTGGTATTAATGTAAATGAGAAAAAAGAAATAATCATCAATCGTAAATCAGAAACGAACATTCCAGGCATCTATGCTGCAGGTGATGTTGCTGATTCCCCCTTTAAACAAGCAATCACGGGAGTTTCTGAGGGAGTTATCGCGTCTTATTCTGCTTTTGAATATCTGAGAGAAATTAAAAAAAGCTGAGCAAAAATGAGAATATGAATAAAAAATAAAATTACTTCCTTTAAAATTAGGGTAAACCTATTCTATTTTTATAGGGGTGTCATTAATAACGTTATGGTTTAGATTCACATCTAATGAGGGCTTCCATTCGCTTCCGTCTTCATTGATATATTTATTTACATGACCCTGACATGCACTAGAACCACATAAACACCTAAATGACCACCGTGGATCCCATGCTCCCGGGTTTTCATTTTTATGCACGATATTATATCTCACTGTTAGTTCTTCATCTTTTTTAACTGGACGAGTAGTTATTACCTCAAGAGAATCATTAATAATACAATTAGGATCACAAGAATGATTTATATAACGAGCATCTGTACTTATGATCATCCAATTCTTATCACTAACTAATAAAACATGACAAATTTCATTCAAGGGAACTTCTTCCCATCCTACAATAAGACCCTCATATTTTTCAACAATAGTTCCGATATCAAGCGATCTATTGGCAACCATGCACTTACCATAAAAACAATTTTGGACTCGTATTATAGTTTCCATTGTACTCAACATAATACTATTGCTTAAAAGAAAGTTATGGAGCGTGGTTTATAAATTTTTGCCCCTATATATTGGTTCTATTGAGGAAATACGCTTATTTTAAAAATAAGATGAGGACCATAAAACATAAAAGTCGGAAAACCCTTTTTAAAAATTGACATTAAACATCCGATAGGGGATTAAAAAAAAATTTATGATTGAAACAAAGAAGTAAAAATAATTTCTAATTAATTAATGCTGAATTCAAATAAATTTTTTATAATTAGCTTTTATATCATGGAGGCTATTCAAATCAGATAAATGAATTTTTTATATCAATGACTTTCTTATTTAAATACATTTATTTAATTATAGTCAAGTTTCATTAGAATTCATTAAGAGAAAAAAAAACCTTTAAATTTATTTAAGCACTGAATTAATTAATGACACCTGAAAAAAATGACTTGGCAATATTAGTCTTAATTGGCGGAAAGAGTAATAGGTTAGGAACAGAAAAGGGCATTATTAAAATTTTAGGTAAGGCTTTAATTTCATACCAAATTGATGTATTAAAGAAATTTGAAAATCATATTTTTCTTGTCGCCCACTCAGATGAACAAATACAGCATTATCGAAATCAACTACAGTTTCCAAGAGATATACATTTTATTGTAGATGATAGAGAATTTTTTTCATATGAAAAGATAAATAAACCAATATTAGGAATTTATTCAGGATTAAAGGAATTAAATTTAGAGGGATATAAAAAAGCACTGGTGTTATCATGTGACCTGCCTTTAATAAAAGAAGAGGTCATTAATCTGATTATTTCAGAATCAAAAAAACACGAATGTCTCATTCCTCGATGGAACAATGGATTTTTGGAATATTTTTTTGCTATTTATCCTGTCAAAAAGGGTTTTGAAAAAGCTAAAAGAGTATTAACAACCAAGAATTTTGGGTTGGTAAATTTCATTGATAAAGACTGGGATATTAATTATCTTTCCATAGAGAAGTCAATTCAACCATTGGATAAGAATTTGGTTTCCTTTATCAATATCAATGGTCCAATTGATGTTTATAAAGTAATTAAATTATTTCAAAATTCAAACAAAATATCATAATAGGAAAAATCGTGAATATTCCCCTTTTAATTATCGTTTTTATCATTTTCTTCATAATATTGATCAGTTATGCCATTAAAGGAATAGATTTTGTCGCAATCGCCTTATTATGTTGTTTCATTGCAGCAGCAATAACAGGGTTTTCAGAAGGGAAGGGGATTTGGAGTTTCATTGAGTATATTGAGTTTGAAGCAATAATCGTAATATTATGCATGAGTATCATAACAAAAGTCGCTCAAGATTCTAATATCTTGGAATATCTAGCAGTAAAATTATTTAAATTTTCAAAAGGAAATCGCACTACTTTTTTATATTTATTATGTATTATAACGACTTTACTGGCAGCAATCATCAGCGATCTTGTCGTTGTATTGATATTAGCTCCAGTCGTGATTCGAATATGTCGTTTTTTGAAAATAAAAGCAGGCACCTATCTCTTGGCAATGACGATTTGTATAAATATTGGTTCCATAATTACGCCCTTTTCAAGTGGGGAAAATATCATTATTGCCACTGCTTTTAACTTGGATACCCTCTATTTTGTACAATATTACTGGCTTTTTGCATTTTTTCTGTTACTTTTCACCATTTTTTTAATTGACCGGTTTATTCTAATAAAAGAGCCAAATATTGATGAAAAGCAAAAAAAATACGTCTTAGAATTAATAGATGCCGATGTGATGATAAAAAATAAGAAGATGTTTTATTTCAACAGCTTAGCAATTATCATTACAATAGCATTGTTTGCTATTCTACCTTTTTTATATTTAACAGCAGCAGTTGCTTCCTTAATTTTAGTGATTGTAAATAAAGCCTATACTAATAAATCCTTAAGCGATTTATTCAAGGATATAGAATGGGAAATTATATTTTTCTTCATATCACTTTATGTTGTTATAGGATGCCTATTAATTGCTGGTTTTAAAGATATTTTTTCGGGTATTCAATTTAATTTATTGAGTCCTTTTTTATTATCTCTAATTATATTAATAATGGTAAGCCTAATTTCTGGTTTTGTTGCAAACACGCCAACAGCATTGATATTCATTCCTATAATCGAAGTATTGACTTTAGAGTATGGATTCCCACCAATTCCTCTTTTATTTGCATTTATTATTGGAATTAATATAGGAGGAAACCTAATACCCCAAGGAGCGGCCTGTGACATGATGACCCTAAAAATAGCTCAAAATAGTGCGGTTGAAAATCTTGGTTTTAAAAGGTTATTAAAAAATGGAGCAACATTTGCTATAATTCACATAGTTCTATCAATTGGATTCTTATTAATACTCTCTTTACTTTTTAGTGGCTGAAAGACTAATGGTCATGATTTTTTCGGGCTATGAATTGCATGGATTTGTAGGAATAAATGTTTCATAGTTTCATTTGAAAAATTCCATTTAGTCTTGTATCTAACTTTTCAAAAAGTTATGTGACATTTGAATAAATGAACCCCATTCAATCATGTCAGGACATTTTTTATAAATTCCAATCTTTTTTCCCTCGAAAAGCTATTTTTCGTGGGATTAAAATTTCCATAAAGAGCATCATGGAATACAGGCTGTTTTTTCTTCCAGACCACCCCTATTGGCAATCGATCCCTTAATTTAGCGATTTTAATAGCCTCTTCAAAATTGCTCGGTTCGGTTTCAATGATTTCTACAATTTCATTATAATGCTTATACGTGTTATTCCAACTCACGCAAGGTTGTAATACATCGATGAATGAAAAACCCTCGTGTTCAATAGCTTGTACTATCAATTCGGAGAGATGATTTATTCTTGCCGTATAACCCCTGGCTACAAAAGTTGCACCTGCTTCTAATAATAGAGTCAATGCATTAAATGGTTCTTCAACACTACCTCTTGGAGTAGAAGGGCCCTTCCAACCCTTTTCGGTGGTAGGCGTAAATTGTCCAGTGGTTAGAGCATAAACACCATTATCATGCATTAAAACGGTTATATCAGAATTCCTTTTTGCAGCAAATAGAATGTGAGTTAACCCTTCGCCCATAGCGTTTCCATCTCCTGAAAATGTTATCACTTTTAAATCGGGATTTGCAATCTTTATTCCTTGAACCGTAGCGATGTCCCTTCCATGTAATGAATAAACCCCACTAAGATTTAGATAATCAAAAATTTTTCCACTACAACCAATTCCTGCGCATATTACAATTTGATCTTTTGAAAGTCCATTCTCTTGAAGTATTTTTATGGCATTTTTTACTGCCGTGAGAATTCCAAAATTTCCGCAACCAGGACACCACGTATTTTCTGCTGGAGTGTTTAGATTTTCCATCTTAAATGGCCTCCTTTATCATGGTTGATAGTTCAATTGGATCAAATGGCCGTCCATCAAATTTTTTTATTACTTTTTTAATATTATAACCGACCTTTTCCCTGAGCAAATTAGCAAATTGTTCTGTTGAGCTCATTTCAATCACGATATTAATTTGATCTTTAAATTTAGATAGTTCCCAAATAGGGAGTGGATTCAAATAAAGGGGTTGTATAACCGTAGGAGTTAGTTTTCTATATTTTAAAGCCTCTAAAACGCTCATTGTCGTTGAACCATATGTAATGATATTTAATGGTAAATCTCCTTTCATGATGTTAACCGTTTTGATTTTTTTCATGTAAGTTTTAAGAGAATTTATTTTTTTAATGCGTTTATCGTGCATTCTCGATATCCAATGAGGATCTTCAGTAGTAATTCCATTTTCATCATGTTCATAACTATTCCACTTGATGATTTGAGATGAGGGAGGAAATAATAATTGGGAGATTCCATCTTCATTATCACGATATCTTTTATAATCATTTCCTTGATATATTTCGGGATTTATAATTTTAATTTCATCTAACTTGAGATCAACGGTCATGCTACTTTCGGATAAATGTTTTTCAGTCAGTAATATCCCAGGGGTTTGAAATTTCCAGACAAGATCTAATAATTCTGCTGATAAATAAAATGCCTCTTCAATCGTTCCAGGAGAGGCCACAATCCGCAAGAATTCACCATGACCTGCACTAAGAGCGAAATTTAAATCGGATTGTTCAGTATAGGTTGGAACACCCGTTGCAGGTCCAGGTCTCATCGATAATAAACATAAGAGTGGAGCTTCTGTCATGCCGGCTAATGAAAATCCTTCAACCATAAGAGCAAAACCCCCTCCACTCGTTCCAACCATCGTTCTCGCGCCAGAAAAAGCCGAACCAATAGCCATATTAATCACAGCAATTTCGTTTTCAGCATGGATGACTGCAAGTCCTATATCTTCAGCATGAGCTGCTAGATAATGGAGGAGTGAGGAAGCAGGAGTCATGGGATATGCATAATACACATTCAAGCCACTGGCTATTGCGCCAAGTGCGATTGCTTGATTTCCAAATATGATTGGACGTATATTGGTTCCGTTTCCAATCTCAATTACGTGATCTATCTTACTACTAGTTAGTTCATAAATTGTCTTAGCATAAGATAAGTTATCTATTGTACCCTTCGAGAATTCATGCTTGATTGTTTCATTAAGATCATCTAATTTCATTCCAATAACGGCTGCCATTGAGGCAACAGCACCAACACCAAATAGAAGATTTTTTGCGGGATATTTTTTTGCCTCACTCGAAAAAGGAATACCAATCCCATCCATATCACCTTTTTCATCAGAATTGTAAATTAAATACCCCTCAGGTGCGAGTTTATCAGAATGCATCTCATAACTTCGTTTATCAAAACATGTAATAACATTTCCATTCATATAATGGCTGGAAATCCATTTTTCAGATGTGCTTATAACTGAGAAATTATGACCCCCTCGGATCAAGCTCATGTAATCATCCATTTGAAAGACGTATAAACCTTTTTTTGCAAAGATGCTTGCCGCCACCGAACCTGCTTTTTTAACACCCTCTCCAGCCTTTCCACCCACTATAAATGTAAATATCTCCTTCTTCATAATTAACGATCAAACAAGTATAATCAATCTTTATGAATCTTATTTATTCAAACGATATATAAATATTTGGCTAATAATTGTTAAGCTGTAAAAAATATAGAATTATCAGTATCTAAGGAAGTAATTTTTTTCTATTAATTTTTATTCTTTTCCTTTCCGACATTATTTTCACCTTTTTGACATGGCACCGTAATCGTCTC
>DXJM01000384.1 GCA_019057355.1 Promethearchaeota archaeon
AGGATAAATAATATATGAGAAAAAAAGCAAGTAAATACCAATGAAATTGGAGATTAATTTCCTCTTTGAAGCTTCCATCCTTAAGGCCATTAATTTCAATATTCTTTTCAATAGGCATAATAATCTTTTAGCTTCCTCGATAAAAATTTCACTATAATTGTCGGGCAATAAATCTCATTGTATAGTTACAAAACTATATTTCATAGTATTCATTAAATTCTTGATCCTTTAAGTCTTTTCTCTATAACTTATAAATCAATATCATCCTTAATATGCGTTTAATGAACCTTTTATCGCTTTTAAAATGCTTAATTTCATGGTTCTAAATAAAATGTTTTGAATACCAATGAATACAAAATCACATGTCTACATCGACGTTAACTCTTATCCCTTCTCTTACTGACTCCGTTATTATGCAATTTTCTTCAAACATCATTTTTCCAGATTTCATTTCTTTTAAACATTGTTCTATTCGTTTCAGAGTTGGCTCATCATTTGTCTTCGGTGTAATTTTTATGTTGATTTCTTTAACTCTCGTAAATCCTTTCTCAATTTTCTGAAAGAATATCTCTGCACGAGCTTCCAAATCCTCGGGGTTTAAATTCCTTTTATTAAGACAGAAAATGAAGCTAGCACTTAAACAACTCATTACAGCCATCCCTAATAATTGAGCCGCATCAGGACCTCTTAAATCATTGGTATTTTCAAGGGTTTCATCAATGAAAAAATCATTGAACCTTCCCAAACCAATATTAGTCTTGAAAATTAAACCTTTTTCTAGCCTTATTTCTGCTACTGAATTTTCTTCACGGACCATGATAATTCAATATATTTTGTGTAACTTTCTATTAATTAATAATCTTTATTCGTTATAAATTGACATTGACCTCAACGTTAATCCCCGATCTCACTGATTGGGTAATTATGCAATATTGTTCATAAAAACTCACGCCCTCTTTATTCTCCTTTAAGCATTGTTGGGCTCTTTTTAGAGTTTCGGGATCAGTAACTTTTGGATTAATTGTAACATTAATTTGTTTTACCCTCCAAAATCCTTTCTCATTACGAGATATTATGATTTCAGCTTCAGAGTCAAAATCTTCAACTTTTAAGTCCCGTTTTTTGAGACAAAATATGAAACTAGCACTTAAACATCCTAAAACACCCAAAGCTAATAACCTGGAAGGATTTAGTCCTATCATCTCAACTTCTTCCCTATTCTTCTCATCAATATAGCAATCTTTGACCTTTATAGAACCTAAATCACATTTAAAGATCATCTGTGACTCTTCCTCGGCCAACTTCAAACCTACTTTTGTTTCAATATCATCAGGCATTAAAAATACCATTTTTAATTTTAAGTTTCTATTTATTTTATATATTCTTAAGGATTTTCTATTTATTTTATAATCATGACGTTTCAGCCTTCATTATAGTTAATACAGAAGATATTGAAATGGGGTGATTCCCATATGGTTTATTGTGAAATTGACCCCAAACAGGTAATGACGTATTATAAGAAATGCTATCAACAGTAGACGGGTCATTTAGGGGCGATAAACTATTATTATTGCTACAGCTGTTTTTTAGGGTTTATAAGAAATAATCTATAAAATTATTTTATTCCTTATAATTCAGTTTCAAAGGAAGTAGACCTTAAAATCCAATTTGATTGAACCTTATTTTATTAAAATTTAATTCCTATTTTTATACTTTCTCAATAAATTCATTATTTTTTCGTTCCAATGGAAATTTACCTTAAAACTTATAAGAGAAAAGTGGTTATATTTATGTATGAGCATAAAATATTTATCTCCACTTTCCAATTTGGAAGCTGAGCTAAAACCACTTTTCTCAAATGAATATATGCTTGCATTTTTTAAATACTTTTGTGATGAAATCGAATCTCAAATATGGTGGTGGAGAAAAGCAAGAAACGCAAGATATGACGCTAAGGACTTTCTTAGGGTATTTTTTTATTCCGAAATTACTGGAAGATCTATAGATAGTGCCAGCGAAAGGTTGAACAAGTACTTCTTGAATAAGAAAAAAGGAAAGCAGAAACAATACGCCGATGGGCGGAAGGAACGTGTTATTCCGCACCAAACCGAAGTAAACAAGCTTTTACGCCGTATCGGTTTAGAAAAAGCTAGGTCAATCCTGCGAGCGTGTTTAGACAGTCAATTGCTGGAAGCTTTACAATTAAATATCATTTCCAGAAAGGTTAATGTTCTAATTGACTTTACTGAACATTCATACTACGGGAAACGGAGAGATAAAATGATTAAAGGAACTAATCGGGGGAAGGGAACACGTAGAATGAGGCATTACTTAGGTTTCTCGATTTTGTCGAGAGGGATTCACCTCTTTGCGGGATTAGAGCACATGGCGAGGGGTCAATCTAAGATACCCGTGATTATTAGATTTCTCGAAAATTTGATTGATTTAGGATTTGAGTTAAACTACGTGATGATAGATCGAGAATTCTATCAAGCTGAGCTTTTAAATGAGATTAAAGATCTAAGGGGGGAGATTTTAATTCCTTCCAAAACATACAAAAAAATCAACGCGATGATTGAAGAATTTTTGAAAGGAACAGGAAAAAGGATTAGAAAATATACAATATCAAGGGCTCCTGGTGGAACAAAACAATTTTCTCAGGAATTATACTTGTTATTAAAGGCAAAAAAGGGGCATTCTCTTTCAAGCGTCAAACAAGATTTTAAGAAAGGGAAGCTAACTTTAAACGGTGCCAAGAAGCTCATTTATGCCGTAATGACCACCCAAAAACCAAGGGGCGATACGAGTTCGCGGGCGTCCCGCACTTCTCAGTTTTATAAAAAAGGATGGTTTATCGAAACGGGATTCTCCGACTTAAATCGGATGGATCATCGATGGAAATCAAAGCACGATACTACGAGATATTTAGACATGTTGGTTCGCATGCTCCTTTATAATTCGTGGAAGATCAACAAGGTTTACCTCTAAAAATGGAATAAAAAAGTGGGTAAAAAGCAAAAGTGGAGCCTCCAATCCAACCAAGACGCTTTAGAAGAGCTCTTTCTCGAAGCATAGAGACGATTACGGTGCCATGTCAAAAAGGTGAAAATAATGTCGGAAAGGAAAAGAATAAAAATTAATAGAAAAAAATTACTTCCTTAGATACTGATA
>DXJM01000385.1 GCA_019057355.1 Promethearchaeota archaeon
TATTTAGTTGTTAGTTTTATAAACGTATGCAATAATAAAAAAGATATGAACGATAGTAAAGAATGTCCTCATAAAAATACTAAACTTTATGGGGGATTTCTAGTTTGCCAGGATTGTGGGATCGTTATAGATGGAGGAATAGAATTTGATAAATCAAACATTATCAGCGACTATTCGGATTCACAAAGAGATTATGAAAGAGATATATGGAAGAAAGATTCAAAAGCTATTCAAGATCCAAAAATAAAAGAACAATATAATAAGATATTAAATTTAGAACGATGGTTCAGAGATTCTAAAGGTTCTTTTACTGAGCAAAAAAAAACCATTGACCTGCTAAAGGGATATGGAATTGGATTGAATATAGACCAAGTCAAGTTTCAAGAAATAAAGGAAAAGTACCTAAGATATCTTAAGAAATATCGAAAACCCTATCAAAACATGGTAATCATATTCTTAGCTATTGTTTGGAGTGAAGTTAAAGATACTACTAACATTCGAATAGAAAAATTTATTGAAGTTTGCAACGAACTCGGTCATAAAATTAATAAAAAAATGCTAAACAATGCAATGCTAAAAATAAAATCCATGCAAAAGAAAATAAAAAACAAGATCGAAACCCAATCAGATATTGAAAAAGACATTAAAGAAAAAATCTTAATTCTTTTTCAGAAAAATCTAAACTCTATTCATTTTGATGAAGTAAAGGAATTTTTTGAAGAGAATTCTGAATATGAAAAATTTAAAATGGAAATGCTTAAAATAGCAAATCAACTAATTCTACGAATTAATTATAAAGACTTAAAAAACATGAATTTTAAAGCATTTACAGCAGGATTAATCTATTACGTGAGTCAATGCATTGATAAACGCAAGATATTTACACAATTAATAATAGAAAAGAAGACCGGATTTTCGAGCACGACAATTCGGAAAAATATCATTTTTTAAAACAGACTCTCGGTTCTCCAAAGAATAGTCAAGATATTTCTTGTTAATCTTAAAATTATTTTTTTAGAAATTGTATTATTTATATTTTAATTATGATTTTATACAAGGATCTGAATTGATATTTTATTGCTTATTAAATCTAAATGGTGTTTAAAATGTCCAAATATTCTAACTATGAAAATACATTCCATTATCAATCATTAGAAGAATTATTCAAGGTTTTTGATACCCATCCACATTCTGGACTGAAATTCAAAGAAGTTAAGTCGAGACAAACAAAATATGGATTAAATGAGTTACCAAAAATCACAGCTTCTTATTGGAAAATATATATTGCTCCATTGTTGAATTTCATGATTTTAATTTTGATAATATCTTCCCTTATCATAATGATCTTGGGTTCTCCTGAGTTAACGATAATAACATGGGTTATTATTGCTATAAATTCAATAGTTGTAATTATTCAACAATACGGAGCTCAAAAAGCACTTAAATCTCTCAATAAAATATCTATTTTTAAAGCAGCTGTAATTAGAGAAGGAGTCTTATCATTAGTGTCAAATATAGATCTCGTTCCAGGGGATATTATATTAATTGAATCAGGTGATAAAATCCCTGCAGATGGGAGGATAATTGAATCAACGGATTTAATGATAGATGAAGCCCTGTTGACGGGAGAAAGTGAACTTGCTGAGAAGAATAATATAGCGAGCCTTAATGATGACATTTTAATATCAAAACAAAAATGCATGGTTTTTATGGGCACACATGTAAATTCAGGAAGGGCAAAAATAATAGTTACCAATACTGGATTTAAAACAGAAATAGGAAAAATTTCTTATTATTTAAATAAAATGGGTAGTATCGATGACATTCCATTAGTTAATAAATTGAACCATTTAGGTCATATATTAGGAATCGGGGTTATAATGAACTTGATTATTTTAATCCTTTATAAATTTCTGATTCTATCCCAAAATATTAATGTTGTCCTAATAGACTCAATTATTCGAGCCATGAATCTTGTTCCTGTCAATTTACCATTTGTCACTACCCTTTTAATAATAACAGGAATTTTAAAGATGGCTCAGAGTGGGGTAATAATAAAAAATTTTACATCAATAGAATCTCTGGGAAGGGTCTCAATAATATGCTCGGACAAGACTGGTACTATTACTAAAAATGAAATGATGGTAAAAAAATTCTGGTTAGGAGCAAATGAATATGAAGTTAGCGGAAGCGGATATGAAGGTTCAGGTCAAATTCTTTTTAATGGTGATATAATTGATCTCAGTAAGTATATTCCTTTTCAAAGATTTATTGCTTCAATAGTGGTAAATAATTCATCTCATTTGATAAACAAATTAGCGGATGGTAATATTAATGAGAAGGATCAAATTTTCTTATCTAAACAACATGGTAGACCCACGGAATTAGCATTATTAATATTAGCAAGGACCGCAGGATATGATATTCAAGAAATAAGGAATAAATTTAACGTAATTAGAGAATTTCCTTTTACTTCAGAACTCAAAAAAATGTCTATCATCTGTAAATCAAAAAACTCAAATAATTCAGTTATATTATTCTCTAAAGGTGCTGCCGAAATCATTCTTAATGCGTCTACTCATATCGATATAAATGGAAAAATAGAAAGATTAAACGAAACATTAAGAAGAGAAATTTCAGATAAAATTATTGAAAATGCTAACGCTGGTTATAGGATCTTGAGCATTTCTTATAAAAAATTAGATGATCACGATATTAAAGAAAATAGAGAAAATATTGAAAAAGATCTTACCTTTTTAGGATTTGTATCAATATTGGATGCTCCTCGTTTGGAAGTAAAACAATCCATTAAAACCTGTAAACAAGGAGGTATTAAAGTTTTGATGATAACTGGAGATCATCCTGCAACTTCAAGAACAATTGCAATCGATATGGGAATTCTTGATGAATCTAGAGGAGAAAAAGTTGTTGAGGGCATTAATATCAAGGATTTTAAAAAGAATATTTTTAATGATATAAAAGTGTTTTCAAGAATAAATCCAACCAATAAAGAATTGATAATCGAACAATACCAAAAAATGAATAAGATTGTTGCAATGACAGGTGACGGAATCAATGACGTATTAGCATTAAAAAAGGCAGATATAGGTATAGCTATGGGTTTAAAAGGGATGGATATAGCTAAAGAATCTTCAGATATAATTCTTTCAGATGATAATTTTTCATCAATCGTGAAAGGTGTTAAAATTGGGAGGGATATTTTTTCTAATATAAGGGTAATGATTTATTTTTTTATTTGCTTAAACATCATGGAAGGGTTTATTATTATTTTTTATGAATTTGTTCCCGCAATTAACCTTTTTTCTTCAAATTGGCAAATTATTTATATTTCCACGATTATTCATGGTTTGATCTCCTTGGGTCTTATCTTAGACAAGCCACCAAGGGATATAATGACCCAAATGCCACGTAATGATGAAGAGATACTTAATAAAAATATTTGGAAATTATTAATCATCCATGCGATACTAATGGGATTTGGAGCAGTATTAGTATTCCAACTAAGCTTAGCTAATTATATTCCTTTAAACGAATTTAATGTAAATCCTACTTTGAGTTATATTTCTCCAGAGGTAAATGATGCAGGATTATTGTTAGAAATGAAAGCAAGAACTATGTTTTTTACAACTCTTTTTATAATCGAAACAAATTTTATATGGTCGATAAGGAGACTTGATAAACCTCTTTTCAAAAGTCTTAAAGAAGATTTCAATCTTAATCTATTTTTCATTTGCATACTTACTCTAAGTATTCACGTCTTTCTTGTTTTATTTTCTAATCCCGTAAACCTTTTTATTAATGATATTTGGAAACTGAATTTTCAACTTAATTTTCTTTTTCTTAATCAAAATGATTGGTTAATATGTATTCTATTCTCAATTCCGGGGATATTCGGAATTGAAATTATAAAGTTCATTGCGCGAAGGAGCAATATTGTTTTTTAATAAAAATTTTACCCTCGATTTCTAAAGATCTCTATATTTATTTATATTTTTTTTTTCATATTTTTTTAAATTAATCTTCAACCAACAAAAATGGTGCTCGAATTCTCTCGCTTTGTTTATAATGGTTTTAATCATTTAATGGGTAGCACTATTCAATTTCATTCATTGATTTTCTCAAAACAAAGATTCATTTTACCGACGAGATTCATTAAATAACTACTTTTTTCGCTCAATTTCAACGAATTCAACGCATAATGTTCCCAACTTTCACATTTCAATAGATGGTTTCAAAAAATAAAGATGACTTTAGAAATTTAAGTTTTTTTTTATACACTATTCAAATAATAACTGAGATTATGAGCATTCCAATAATAATAAATATCATAAGTATTTTTATAATTAATATAGCATATTCTTAATATAACAATATCAATATAGATATTCTCAGAGGCTATATCTATGGAAATCCCATATTATTCTCAAGAATTACATACAATATATAAAGATTTAAATACTGATCCCAATCAAGGTTTAAAAACGGAAGAAGCAAAAAAACGCTTAGAAGTGCATGGTTTCAATGAAATTCCAAAAGTATCTAAAGGTTTTATAAAGATCTATTTAGCCCCATTATTTAATTGGCTAATTGTTATCTACTTAATTGGTTCATTGATAATGTTCATTTTTTCATTATTTGGTCAACAGGGATCATTTTTAACAATAGTGTTAACGTTATCCATTGTTGCTCTTAATTGTGGAGTGGCAATTATTCAACAAATACGAGCTACAAAAAAGCTAAATGCTTTACGTGAACTATCTGCTCCAACGGCAACTATAATCCGAGACGGTAAAAAGGCAGATATCATGGCAAAAAATATTGTAGTAGGGGATATTTTAATTATAAATCAAGGTGATAAAATACCCGCTGATGGACGTATAATTGAATCTGCAAATCTGGAAATAAATGAAGCCTCCCTTACAGGTGAAAGTGAATCTGCTAAAAAAATTTCTGATGGAAGAGCGCTCAATTTTGAGAAGGAAATTACAATTGCAGAAAGAAAAAATATGGTATTTTATGGGACTTATGTCACTATAGGAAACGGTAAAGCAATAGTTATAAAGACAGGTTCAAACACGGAAATTGGAAAACTATCTTTACAATTAGAATCTGCGGGTACTAATGAAATTCCAATTCGCCAAAAAATGAATCATTTTGGAAAATGGTTAGGGATAATTGTAATGGGAATGTGGGGTATATTAACGCTTATTAAATTTATTGAACTTTTTTTTACGAATGAATTATACAACTTTGATATCATTGGTTATTTAAATTCTACAATGGATTTAATGCCTATTAATTTACCTTTAGTTACAACTATCGTGCTCCTAACTGGTATTGTAGCAATGGCACATCAAGGAGTAATCATTCGTAATATTGCCTCAGTTGATAGTTTAGGAAGAGTTAGTGTTGTCTGTTCAGATAAAACAGGAACTTTAACTAAAAATCAAATGAGCGTACAATATATATGGACAAATGGCTCAGTTTTTAAAGTAACGGGTAGTGGATATTCACCTGAAGGAGAGATAATTAAAATTGATGACCCAAAAAATCCCGAATACATAAAACATGTAGAAGATCATCCACAACTCAAATTAATGCTAATTTCGGGATTCCTAAACAATAATTCTGCACTTGTAAAGAATGAAATAGACATTGGAGGAAAAATTATCCCAATATGGAATGTAGTAGGATCTCCAACAGAAGGGGCGTTAATGGTATTATTTCAAAAAGGTATGGGAGACTATATCTTAACAGATTATGACCATATTAAGCAATATCCTTTTGACTCAAACTTGAAAAGAATGACAAAAGTCTTCAGAAAAGAGGAAAAATTTTATGCATTTACTAAAGGTGCATCAGAATATTTGTTCCCATTATGCTCGAAAATATTTTATAAAGATACAAGTATTGAATTTACTGAAAATCTAAAAAAAGAAATCAAAGATGAGATTAATAATTATGCAAATCAAGGATATAGGATTTTAAGTGTATGTTATAAAGAATTTTATGCTTTGCCTTCCCATACTGATAATGATAGAAGTAATTTTGAAACCGATTCTACGTATTTGGGTTTTGTAACAATTTTAGACCCCCCTCGAGAAGGAGTAAAACAATCAGTCGAAGCATGTAATGATGCTGGAATAGATGTTGTTATGATAACTGGAGATTCCCCTGATACAGCAAAATCTATTGCAAAAAAAATTTCTATTATTAAAGATCAAGATGAAATTGTTATTGAAGGAAAAGATATTAAAGAGGCAATTCAGTCAACTCAATTTGATAAAATTAAAGTTTTTGCCCGTGTTTCTCCAGATCACAAGCAAGACATTGTGAAAAAATATAAAGAAGAAAAAAGAGTAGTAGCGATGACGGGAGATGGTGTAAATGATGCCTTGGCCCTTAATTTAGCAGATGCAGGAATTGCGATGGGTATCACTGGAACAGATGTGGCAAAAGAAGCCTCTGATATGGTGATTTCTGATGATTCATTTAACTCAATATTAACGGGAATCCACCAAGGGAGGGGCATTTTTGCTCGAATTAGAGCTTTAGTTGTTTTTTTTGTTTGCATTAATGTTTTTGAAGGTTTAGTCCAAGTTTTTTTATTTATCATATTGGATCTTCCCTTTTGGGTAAGTCCTAACTCTCAATATTATCTAATGTGGATTTTTCTTTCCATTACCGTACATTTATTTCCAGGTCTTGGTCTAACATTTGATAAGACGTCTAAAGATGTCATGAAAGAAAAGCCAAAAGATTCAGAAGAAATATTATCTAGAAATACATTAATTTTAATGATAACTTATGGAATATTGCTTTCTATTACTATGTTAATTACATATTTCATATGCTATACCCAAATATATCCCGTTTTTGATACAAATTATAATTTTGGAATTCTCAATGATGCTTATCTTTATTCTCCTATTACCTATGAAGCTGGTACAGAAAGACATGTTGCAAAGACATTAACGATGTTAATGGTTGTTCTGTTCATATGTGAATCGTTTTTAATTCTTCAAATTAGGCGTCCAAATAAATCAGTCATAAAAGCATTTAAAGAGGATCATAATATTATGATTTATATTATATTTTTAGTGCTTTTTTCATTATTATTGGCATTAATGTACATCCCTTACTTACAAGTAAACCTGACGATGACATTAGATGGAAAACCTTACACGTTTAGCTTGATGTATCTTACAGCACTTGATTGGTTAGTTTGTCTGATTATTTCTCTCTTCTGTATTATATCATTTGAGATTATCAAATATATCTCTCGTAGAAGAGGTATAATTTTTTAACTCTTTTTTTTCCTATGTTTTTTCTTTTTTAAAAAAAATTTAAAATAAATTGTATGGTATATTTAACTAATATGAATGTTTATGACATTTATTCTAATTTTGGTGTAATTACGTGAGTAAATCAATAGTATCTGTTATAAAATATGAAAAACCTCTCGAATCTGTACGCGAAGTAATTGAATTAGCAAATGGTTTTGAAAATCTTAAACCTGACATGCGAGTGTTCATTAAACCAAATATCGTTTATTGGAATCGCTATTGTGATTTTCCTAAATGGGGTGTTCTAACCACATCCCGAGTGATTGAAGATGCAGTAATTCTCCTAAAAGAGAAAGGAATTGAGGATATTACAATCGGGGAAGGTATTATTACTGAAAATCCTAATGATAAAGAAACGCCTGCTGACGCTTTTGAAAAATTGGGTTATAATTTTCTAAAAGAAAAATATAATATTAAAGTATATAACATTTTTGATAGAAAATTCGAAAAAATTAATTTAACCCAAGATTTAACGGTAAAAATGAATTCTGACATGTTAAATTCAGATTTTGTTATTGATATTCCAGTACTTAAAACTCATGCTCAATGCGTCGTAAGTCTGGGTATTAAAAATTTAAAAGGTTTAATCAGCATACCCTCAAGAAAAAAGTTCCATAGTGCTGATCCGGAGAGAGATTTAGATTATAATGTTGCACAATTAGCTAATAAAATTCCTCCAAATTTAACCATTATAGATGGAATTTATACCCTTGAGAGAGGTCCAGCAATGGATGGTAAAGCACATCGCAGCAACATTTTAATTGCATCAACGGATATATTATCAACAGATCTTGTTGGATCGAATTTATTGGGAATTGATCCAATAGCCGTTCCCCATCTAGTTCAAGCAGCAAAAGACCGAAATAGAAAAG
The DNA here is from genome assembly GCA_019057355.1 of Promethearchaeota archaeon. Taxonomy (GTDB): domain Archaea; phylum Asgardarchaeota; class Lokiarchaeia; order Sigyniarchaeales; family SOKP01; genus FT1-020. Next base: position 8,240 of record DXJM01000385.1, read on the forward strand.
TAGATCTCTCTGATATTGAATTAAAAGGGCAAAAAATTGAAAATCTGGCTTCTCCTCATGAGTGGGATTATGTATATGCTGGTGATAATGACTTACCATTACCTTATCAGAAAGCAGGAATTTCGGGCATTAAATATCACAAATATGACAAGAGCATGTGCACGTATTGTTCCATGTTAAATGGAATCCTTCTAGTTGCTATAAAATCCGCTTATAAAGGCAAACCTTTTAACAATGTTGAAATTTTAACAGGAAAATCTATGGAACCTTCTCCGGGTATGAATAAGACAATTTTAGTTGGGCAATGTCAAATTAATAAAAATA
>DXJM01000386.1 GCA_019057355.1 Promethearchaeota archaeon
AAATTTCATAGTCATTCTTTTTTATTATTTTTTTTGTGGAACTAGCTATTAGATTTTAGTATTTCCTCAAATAAAAAAGGATAGATTAATTTTACATGCAATCAATCGATATAATCGTATATGCAAGCTTAAAAGTCATAAAATTAACGAAAATAAGAATCAGAGCCTAGATCTTCCCTTGCATCATCACTCAAAAAACTATCGGCTTGTTTCTTAAAGGATTCGAATATTGATTCCATTTCCTCTATTTTTTTATCGATATCACTAACATTTAAGTTAATCTTGAAATAATTTTTCAAAATGGTTAAAAGGGCTTTTGAAGCGCGTGGATCAAATGTCATCATTGGTAACGGAAGAGTTTCTGCCAATAAACATATTCCAGGTGCGATATTTTTAGATCCAGACCACGCAGGTAATATCCCATTAGCACCTGCAATGAGCCCTCCTTTCATTAATGTAGTATGTTCGCATTCTAAAAATGATTTAATTAGTTCTTTCTCAGTACCGCACACGTGAATTAGAGGCGAATCTCGGATATCATTAGTAACTAAAGCACCCATGCTGATGTACATTTTTATCTCACTCCCACAAATTTTGTCCATTACTTCACAAAATTTTTTAGAAAACTCAAAAACGCCCTTAGCACTTAACGGTTGATATTCCGCGGTTAGAATAAAGATATCATTCTTTTGATTTGTTTTATCATTGGATTGATAATAGACTTTAGCGGAAGGAATTTCTAGCGAACCATTCTCCCCTACCACTGCTTTTGGGGGAAAATCAAAGTATTCTATGTCAAGAAATAAGTCAGCATTGACAGAATCTTTAATTGTCATAATTGCTAGCTTTGAAATGAAAGCAATACCAGGCCATCCAATAAGCATGATTGGATCTTTCAAATCATTTTGATTTATTTGAAATTTTTCTTCAAAATTAAAGTACATTTTTAAATAACCTCATAAATTCAATCCTTTTAAGGATTCTCCACAATTAGGGCAAAATTTCTTTATTGTTCCTATCCTTTCTCCACAAAATGGACAAAAATATCCCTCATCTCTGTTAATAACTTTTTGAGTTCGTGCGGGATCGCTTTCATCTTGACTATAACGGGATTCTCGATAATAATGAGGATAGCGTGTTTGACGGAGAGATTGGGGATAATAATTTCGATTAGTAAGACCTAAATCTTTCCTAGCCTTTGAAGAAGCAAACAAGACTGTCAATAAACTAATAAATAATGGTGCTAATAAAATTCCCACGACATCACGAGTTAAATTATATAAAAATAACATTCCATAATTTCTATTATAAGGATCCAACCATAAATCATAAAGAGGTTTATCAACTGGCCATATCATGTTTAAAATATTTTGATAAAGACTGTTTACTAAAAGAGTTATGAGAACACAAAAAGAAAACACGATGACTATTTTTAACATTGAACCTTTTGCAATTAACCGAGCTTCCTTAACAGGATTCTCAACACCTTTTAGATTGTAAGTAAAGATAATAAAAATGAAAAAACAAAAAAGAATTATTCCAGGAATGATAAATATCATAAAATATCCAAAAGGAACGGCACATCCAATTAACAGCAAGGCAAGTATCATTTTTTTATTGATAATTGTTTCATTAATCTCATCATTACGTGTATATTTTTTATATAAGTAAGAACTAACTAGAATCATTGAAAGAGTCGTAAAAAAGGCTCCAATAAATCCTTGAAGAAATTCTAATAATAAAGAAATTAGTTCAAAACCTAATATCATGAATAAATCTGTTTCCGTTAAGGTCTCAGTGTTCATTTCAAAAAATTTCACAAGAAGAGGTTCTATCTCTATATAAAGAGTATTCACATACCATTCCAATTGAGATGAGCAAAGAATAATTAAAAAGTTTGATAATGTGAGGAAAATCATAAATGGTAATATTATTTTTCCATAATTTTTTGAAAACAAATATAGTCCTTCAAATATGATATCGGTTATTTTTTTTTCCGCTAAAACATGTTTATCTCTATTCTCTTGTTTATTTTCCATGACTTTATCTTTAATAGCATAAATTTTTTTATAGCTTAAATATAATAATACAATTATTCATTAAATTAAAAGATAGATTTTCACTTTAATATTACTGAAGAAATAACATGATCTGATGTATGCCCAAAAACAATCTTCAAGACAGCTTCCGAGCATTTTTTCATACATGGAATTTTTCTCATCTAAGATATTAGCCTATTCGGTTTTTTTCGGAACACCAATAATAATTTCCGCCCTCTCATTGCTTTTTTACTTGATATTCAAGGAGCCGTGGCCATTTAATTATTTCTTTTCATTAGCATTCATTCATATGGTAATTTCCTCAGTAGGAGTTATATTTAGTGTCTTTATATATTCTAAAAAATCACCTCTTTTAGGGTTACCCCCAAAAGGATGGGGAATTCAATTAAATTTCTTTTTCACGACCTTAATAGGAGCAGGGTTTTTATTCGGGAAATTTATGCACTTTTTATTCAAAAATCCTGCATTTCTAGAGATATTTTTAATCTTAGGTATTATTTTATCATATATCATCGCATTTGTCATATACTTTTCATTTACGACTATAGGAAAATATGGAAATTTCATATTAGCATTAATACAGCCTCTATGTGCAATTATATTATATAGCATTTTCACGGTTCAATTTCATGTTAATTTTTTTTTGAGAGCCTTGATTTTTTTTTCCATTTCTGCTGCCTTGTTTGCCTTACCTTATAGAAGAAGTTTATCAAATGTAAGCAGGATATATAAAGAAGCAACGGGTTTGGGCGGTTATGAATTCATAAGAGCTTTCGCTCTTTCTCTCATAACTGATGGCAATGACAAAGCTATCGAAGACATGTTCAATCGCGTTGGAATTACATCTAACATTCAAATTCAGTATCTTTTCATCAGAAAGGAAAGAGAAAAAGAATTGAAAGGACTCTTTATAATTCCGCACGTGCATTTTGGTCCTTTTAAAACATGCGGATCATCCGATCTTCCCGAACATATTTATAGAGCTTTTAGAAATATCCCTGGTATCACCGTGTATCATACAACAAATGATCATGCTCAAAACTTAACCACGCAAGATGAACTCAATACTCTTTTAAAGAAAACCAAGCAAGACGTAGATATCATTATACACAATAAAGATATTATCTGGGAGAAAAAAATAGGAGATTTCTCAAGAAAATACTACAATTCTGCCAAATTAATTGGATTTATTGTTGGAAAGGTACCGATTATATTTTTAACCAGGCATCCCCTTCCATCTGATGACATACAA
>DXJM01000387.1 GCA_019057355.1 Promethearchaeota archaeon
TATTATCATATAAAAACATTGATGTAAACTTGTCAAATTGAAAAATCATCGATACAACATTTCAAATTTTTTATTTAATCCCTTCAAGAATTTTTATGGTTTCTTTAAAATCGTATATGAAAAATAAGGGTGTTTTGATGGATTTTCAAAAATCTTTTTTTTAAAATATACATGTGTGCTTGTAAGAGATAAAGATAAATCGTTGTTCTTTGAATATCAATTCAATCATCTTAATAAATGATAATTCCTAAAATTCGGTGTTTTTTCTTCTTTAAATTAAATAAATTTTATGCAAGAGCTATTTTCGCAAACTTGTTTTCTCATTCATATTTTTTCAATTTTTTCAAGTGAATAAAATGAAAGATTTAAATAGAAAGTCGATAAAATGATCAACTAACATGATGATCGATCTTAAAGAGCAATTACAATCGTGAATCTAAATTTTTTAAAAAAAAAACAAAATTTACCACAAAAATTGAAATAAAACTATAGCGAAAGTTATAGAAATTAAAACTTTTAACAAAAAAAATGAGCAATTTAATGTACATCTAAAAGAATGGACATGTAATTGCTCTAAAATAAAATAAAAAAAAATATAAAAAAAAAAAGGTTAAAATATGTCAAAAAAAATTATATTTACTTCGATTCTTTTACTCTTTTTAGGAAGTTTATTAATACCCGGTTCAATTAAAGCAAACGAATACATCGGTGATCTCGTGGTCTTTGAAACAGATACGGGGCTCCTGGCAATCAGGGATGAGGCCAATCCAATCGTAGGGAACATGGTAAATGCTACTTTCAGTGCATCCTTTATCTCGCTCATAATAGGAATAGACGGACCAGGAAAAGAATGGTTTTTCAATGATATTGATGCGTATCTTTATGACGATTATTTTGATTTTGAAACTAAAGGTCTTTCATATTTTCATAATGAAAGCTTGGGTTTTACAGAAAAAGCACAAGATTTAATACTATACGGAAATCATTCTTCATATTGGGAAAGTATAAATTATCTTCCAGGTTTAATTTATGATATTGAACAAGATGAAGCCGCTGCGTGGGACATGCTTGACTTTCTTTCAACCATCGAAACTACCAAAAATAATGATCTTATTAGTGAATTAGAGAATAATTATAATGCTACATGGTATCAGTTAAATAAAATCTATGAATACATTAAAGAATATATGTATATGGAAGTTGTTCCTTATTTGATAACTATCGGGTTACATGCAGCGGAAAGACCCGAATTAGCTGAATTTGAAACTATAGATGAAATAATTGAATATTATTTCTTACAACAATGGGCAAATGGGACAATAGTTGGTGAACCAGGATTTCGCTTGGATCCTATAGCACATTTAACAAGCTATCCGTACGGTTTTGAGGTAGGAATTCCAGAACCAACTAACATGGATTTGGATTCTGCTCGAAAACTTTGGGATGTAAGTAGTCCTTATTCTTTAGTCAATAAAAATGGACTCAGTAAATGGAACTATGCCGTTAAAAATCCTATTTCTGACATCGCTAATTACTTAAAAATAGCTAATGAGATTGATGATTGGGCGTTTGAACACATTATCTCGTGGCTGCCTACATTTCAGACAGATCTCATGCCAGTTCTTGCACAATATCAATATAGTTTACCCTTAGACACGGTAACGTTAGGAAATGCAATACAAATGCTCGGAATCATAATAGGAGCAGCATTTCTGGGGCTTACAGCAATTTTATTGCTGAGAAACACGGTGAAAGGAGCGAAAAAAGAGAAAGAAGTAGCATTTTTACATAATTTATCTAATAAGGTGAATGATAAAAATGATTAAAGGAAGAACAAGGAAATTTAGAAATTGTGCAATTGGTTTTGTATTAACAGTCTTTTTAATAAGCCCGGTTCTTTTTGTGGCTCTAGATTCTAATTATATAAATGAAAATATTATACAAAATCCAATTACGGCACAAAACACGCCAAATGATGCTGCTACAGCTCTTTCCATGATTTTGGAACAAGCACCCGATGTGATTGATGAAAAAATGGATAAAATAGGTCCAGCAATCGCTCTAACAAGTTCCAGAGAAAAGGGGCAAGAAAATTCAGGTCCAATAGCGGAGGCTACTTTCTTTATGAACTTAGTATATAATGTAGAGAGTAATTTAGGTACAAGCATAATTAGCGGACGTGAAGAAGAACTATTCTGGGATAAATCATATATAACTGTTATTATAATTCGAGCAACTTTTAGTAAAAATGGAATGGAAGATAAGGGTTACCCGCCTATTAAGGGAATTGCAGAGTGGTTTGGTTCAAATCTCAATTTTGGAACCACAACCTTGAGTGGCGGTCCAAATCCCTCAGCGAGTTATGGCGCAAATCGAATAAAATATGGTGTAAATGTAGCAGGATGGTGGGGCGATCGCCTTCCAGGTCTCTTCGAAGATTCATATGTAAGAGTAATGGAAGAAGGCGGAAGCTGGCCACAGAGAATGGATCCCGTTCAAGATCGTGGATTTGGAGTGGTGCAACTCATGGAGCTCATCGAAGGTGCGACGGAGGCTCAGTTGGACACGATGGCCGGAACAAGTGGTTTTAATCTTAATACTCCCACGGCTAGATTTTCATATTCAGGTGGTTCATACAACAAACTAAGAATTCTCTACTTCTATTATACCAACTATTTCGTTCCCACCGTCATACAAATGATGGTCAATGATTTTAACACCCCGGGAACAACGCTTTATAACGAGCAACCACGATACATAGCAAGAGAATGGAATGGTTATGATATTACGGTCGATGAAATTATAACATATAGTTTCTACGAACAATGGACAAAATCCTTGACGTATGACCACGGAGTGGACTTTCATAATTATGAACCTCTCATTCCTGAAGGAACACGCGGATTAGAACCTGGCGGACCCGGGCAAGATTCGGGTATTCCGGTTGAAACGGCCATTTATCTTTGGGATCAAACCGGTACATCCACGCAATATTCATTCGTATCATTAGAGGGAATAGAAAAATGGTATGATGCCTATATTGGCCATGATAGCTATAGTCTTGCCACGTATAACGAGTTATTGAATCATTTTAGCCAGTATCAAGGATTTGAATACGAAAATGCTCTATATGGAAGCTCGGGATTTGGCAGTGCTCAATTAGACCTACTTCTTGATTGGTTATGGGGAAATGGTGGAGGTTGGGAGCTTGGAGCCTATTCAGAACGCATACCCCCATTAGTTTTCTCAGCCGAGACTGGTGTTCCAGTAGAAGAGTTAAAATATTTCTATTTATACGATCAATGGGCAAATGGAATGATCATGGATACGAATGTTTATCCAGGGGGAATAGATCTCAGCACTATAATGGAGGAGATCGAAGAGGAAACATATGGGTTTGAAGTCGGAATTCCAACTCCTTTAAATCTTGACTATGATACATGTGCAGCTTTATGGGATGCTGAATCGACGACTTCTCTAACAAATCAAAATGGAATAATGATATGGCACGAAGCATATACTAACGGAGCGACTAAAAGTTATTTAATGGGTGAATTTGGTCTAATTGAATCTCAAATAAATGCTATCCTTGGATGGCTCTGGGGAGCAGGTGGATTTTACGAGGAAATTGTACCCTTGCTTGTAGTTTCTGGCACGCCTCTTGAGTGGGTTATGGCTCCTGTTGACCAGATGATCGAGCTCGGAGGTAGCGTGTATCAAGACATTGATGCTTCGGGTGTTGAACCCATTGTATATTCCCTATCTGGACCCGATGCCGGCTCGTTTACCATCAACAGCAACACGGGCGTGTTAACGAATTCTGTTGCCCTAACCGTGCGCCAGTATCTCGTCACGGTTGTCGCGACTGATGCTGAGGAAAATTCTATCAGCAAATCCATCACGATAACGGTCGAGGACACGGCGGCTCCTGTATGGGTGACGGCTCCTGTTGACCAGA
>DXJM01000388.1 GCA_019057355.1 Promethearchaeota archaeon
CTAAGTTCTCTTTCCTATTAAATAAATGATTTTTTATAGGATATTCATATTATAACAATAAATAAGACATTTCCAGATGAAATTAAATAAAGCCCAATAAGTTGTCTTGTTTGCAGGATAAAGAGATTAGTATAAATAGAAGAGTCGATTATTAACGAGGATTCCAAATTAACAAAAATATCTCTTCTAAAGGGGCTTAAATCTGAGCATTATTTTCAAATATTCGTTGAGATGAATTTATTGATGAGGTTGATCTCGAATTTCAAGAATATTATTTGAATGACAGGAGAAGAGAAGATTTGCATTACATGCAATAATACCTATATTGCTTTATTGTAAGAGATGATTTTCATCTAAATAAAACATGTTTATAAGAAAGTGAACATGGAATTTACTAAAATATTACATTCGATTTATGAAAAAAATAGTCGTAATATTAAAATTCAGTCGTTAATTTTTCCAAGTATAATAATTATTTCAAAAAAAAAGTTGAAAAAAAACAACAAAACTGATATATATGAGCTATAAATTACCAGATGAAAAAGATCTTGAAGCAATGATTGGGATTGTTGGAAAAAATTACGCCACCAACAATAAAGCAATTACGGCTTCATATCTAGCAAAATCAGTCATGGGATTAGAGTCTCAGATTCCTGATATCGTAGTTCGTCCTAAATATGTTGAAGAAGTGCGAAAAATCTTGCTTTACTGCTCAGATGAGAAGATTGCTGTTTCTCCCATTTCTGCGGGACTATCTGGAGGATTTGCGTGTCCTACCTTGAAACCTGCGGGAGTAATGTTAGACATGAGTAGAATGGATAGGATCATAGAAATTGACGAACCGAACAGGATTGCAATAGTCGAACCTGGAGTAACGAATGGTAGGCTATGGGCATACATGGAAAAATATCATCCAGATTGGGCACCTCCAATCGCAGATGGAGCCCCTCCCGCAGCAACCGTGATGGGTGATGCGATAGATAGAGGATTTGCTCTCTACACGTCATCAGTTGGACCCCAGGGAGATAATTTCATGTGCGCTGAAGTCGTATTTCCAAATGGAGATATCGTGCGAACCGGTTCATGGGCTTTACCTTTTGCAAAACCATTCTACAAGTATGGACTTGGTCCAGACATGTGGAGTTTCTTGATGGGCTCGCAAGGTGCTTTAGGAGTAGTTACTAAAGCTGCAGTAAAGATTTATCCTCATCCGGAATACAAGACTGTTGTTGCGTGGGGCATGAACAATCCACAAGACATGCAGGACGTAACTCTTGAATTAGGAATGAAAGAATTTGGAATTGCTCACAACACCGTGATGGTTCAAGGGGGCAATTATCCATTAGTCATGACTCGATGGCCAAAGGATAAAGTTCCACACGACTATGAATTCTACAAGGAAATGGGCGTTTCTGAATGGTGGATGAATTGGGAATGCTGGGCACAGACTCAAAAAGAATTAGACAACGTTGTTGATACGATTAACAAGCATTGTGAAGATTACAAGAAAAATAGGGCAAAGGATGGTGCAGCAATGAAACCTTGGGAGCTTCATCCAAAACAAATTGCAAGTCGAATGAAGAAACCAAATAAGATTGCGGTTCCATATAGTTTCTGGGAAGCTGGCTTCCTTTTCATAACGTGGTATACGCCATGGAATGAATGTGCTCACTTTGCAGAAATGTACAATGCTGCGATGGAAAAATATGGTTTTCCACCAGTCATGTGGATTGCGTCAATTGAACGATGTAGGCAAGCAATTTGCATGCCAATTATTTGCTTTGATTCTACTAAAGAAGAAGACTTTGAGAAAGTTCAAGATTTAAACAGGGATACGACGGAATATGGATTGAAACAGGGATGGTTAAATTACCGGCCAGATCCTTTCATACATGCCCCCTTGACATACTCCCAAGCGGCAATGTACTGGAAGTACTTGAGAATCTTTAAAAAGATTGTTGATCCAAACATGATAATGCATCCTGGAAGACTCGCTCTTCCATAAATTAAGAGGTGAAAAAAAATATGGCTAAAACTGGAATGAGTAGATTAGAGGAACTAAAACCTGAAATTTTTAAATGCATTCACTGCAAAGCATGTCGTTTTGCATATTCAGGTGAGCCTAGTAAAAAAGGGATAGGAGAATTTACGGGGAAACAAGGAACAGTTCTCTATGAAGGAATGGTTGATTCATGCCCTGCGGGAATTGAATATGGATGGGAAGCATTTTGGAACGCGGGAAAAATATGGATTGCCCGTTCTATTTTAAGCGGTGATCTAGAATTTACCGATGAAGTCCGAGATGTCATCATGCCTTGCATAACATGTGGACAATGCTCTTCTCAATGTGAAAACAAGATTCCAACCGTTGACGTGATTGAATCATTAAGAGCAGCTTGTGTTGAAGCAGGTGTTCCCATGATTGATAAGCATCAATTAGTGGATAGATTGGTCAAGGAACTCAATAATCCATACGGTGGAAAAAAGGATGAGAGAATGAAATGGGCTAAAGATGCAGGTTTAGGGAAATTTATAAACAATAAAGAAGCAAAAATAGCTTATTATGTCGGATGTACTGCGAGTTATCGACAAGTAGAAGTAGCTATTGCAACCGCTAAATTATTTGAAGCATTAGGCATGAACTTCACCCTCGTGGAAGATGAAGTCTGCTGTGGAAGTCCATTTTTTAGAATAGGCGCAGTAGTTACGGCCCAAGATTTAATGAAAAAGAACCTTGAAAACTTTAAAAACGTGGAAAAAGTGTTCTTTTCATGTGCTGGCTGTTATAGGACATTCACCATCGATTATCCTAAGTGGATGGAGGGAGAAAAACTTCCATTCAAGACTCAACATGCATTTGAATTGATTGCAAAATTAATAACGGAAGATAAAATTAAATTCAAACCAAATGCCGAGTTAAAAGGTAAAGTGGTCACTTATCACGATCCATGCCACACTGGACGTCATTTTGGAATAGAATTCGAGCAGGAAATTATCAAGCAAAGCAAGAATTTAATGCTTGACACGAGAAAGATCTATCAAAAACTCGAAGAATGGTTTGAAAAACCAAGAATCATCCTTAAAAAACTCGAACAAGATGTTGGAATCAAGTTCAGAGAGATGTACCGCATCAAGATGAATAGCATGTGCTGTGGTGCGGGAGGGGGTGTAAGAGCTGGTTATCCAGATTTCTCTTTGAGAACGTCTAGCTTGAGATGCGACGAAGCAAATGCTGTTGGGGCGGATATCTTAACCACTGAATGCCCATTCTGCTGGAGGAACTTGTATGACGCAAATGAAATGTATGAACATGGAATGAAAGTCATGGGCGTCCTCCAAATGATCACGGAATATGGCTTATTGGATCTATTAAAGAAACCTACCGAAAAAGATTTCTTGGCTTAAAATAAACGAGCATCGTGCTCACCTTTTCTTTTTATTTCTATTTTTTATTTATGATTATCTATTGATATTTAATTATGGTCTAACCGTTGATAGAGAGCATATCTCATCTAAATATACTATATTTTAAATATGATAATTTGTTAGATCTATTTTATAAAGAAATCTATCTTATCTATTTATAAGGTAAAGATCTAATAAAAAAGGTATGAGAAAAATGAGTGTAAAACATGTAAAACTCAAAAATAATAAAATAATCAAAATGGGTTATATATTTTTATTTACGGGCATAATTTTAGCTACAATTTTATATCTGAACATTTCTAACATTTCAAATCTTCAGGCTAATAATAAAATGGGAGATGTGCATTTTCCAAAGACTTCTGCTATTGAAGTATCGATAATAAATCCCTCTCAAGACATTTATGGAATCAACCCCTTAATAATTAATGCTTCAATTAGTTCTGATGCTAACATTGCTTTAGTCGTTGCCAATATTAACGCAACAACGCCTTTTAACATTACCATGAGCAATCCTTCAGGAAATTATTGGAACTGTTCATGGAATAACATTTCAGAATCAGCATATCCTTCTGGAGATTACAATATTACCATTATTGCTATAGATGATGAACCAAGTGAAAATGTATCACAATATGTAATAATTATTATAGATAAAGACGCGCCAAGCGTGTCCATCGAGAGCCCCACTGCGGGAACTTATGGAACACAACCTTTAGTGATCAATGCAACCATAACGGACGCACTCAGCACGGTATCCAGCGCGAAAGCAATGATAAACGCGACGCAGGCATTCAATCTCACCTTGACGGGTGCGGGAGATTACTGGTCCGTCACCTGGGAGAACATTTCGCTATATACCACGGGCATTTATCGCATCACCATATGGGCGGAGGATGACCTAGGCAACATCGACCAGGCGCAATACGTCACCATTACCCTTGACCTCGACGCGCCAAGCGTATCCATCGAGAGCCCCACTGCGGGAACCTATGGAACACAACCTTTAGTGATCAATGCGACCATAACGGACGCACTCAGCACGGTATCCAGTGCGAAAGCAATGATAAACGCGACGGAGCCATTCAATCTCACCTTGACGAGTGCGGGAGATTACTGGTCCGTCACCTGGGAGAACATTTCGCTATATACCACGGGCATTTATCGCATCACTATTTGGGCA